>NZ_JAAXCS010000015.1:0-17539 GCF_013309895.1 Wolbachia endosymbiont of Atemnus politus
TCAGTAGCAGGTACTGTAATTGTATTGGGATTGATAATAGGTTGTGTTGTTTATATGTTAAGAAAATCACCAGAAGCAACAGTAATTAAACAAGACAGGCGAGAAGCAAAGCTTGATGATCTTATAATAGCAGATGAAGTAAAAGAAAAGCTGCGAATGATTTGCAATAATATATCAGAAGAGAAGAAAGCAATGCTTGAAAAGATCGGCTTTGAGCTACCACGAGGTTATCTTTTCTATGGCCCACCAGGAAATGGCAAAACACTTGCTGTTCGTGCAATTGCAGGTGAGGCTGGCATTCCATTTTTCTCTATTTCTGGAGGTGACATCGTTAGTTCGTTTGTCAATATAGGTGCAGTTAACATACGTGAACTTTTTAGAAAAGCAAAAGAAAACTCTCCTTGTATAGTTTTTATAGATGAAATAGATGCTATCGGCACAAAGCGCTCTTCTTCTACTAGTGGTGGAGCCAAAGACCAAAACCTGACTTTGACTCAACTGTTAGTTGAAATGGACGGGTTCAACTCTAATAAAGGTGTAACAGTAATTGCTGCAACTAACCGTCGAGATATTTTAGACGAAGCACTGCTTAGACCTGGTCGTTTCTCTGAGCACATTTATATTCCTTTGCCAGACTTAAGCTCACGAGAGAGGATATTAGATCTTTACACAAAGAAGGTACCAATTGCATCAGATCTAAATCTTCAAAAAATTGCAGAAAAAACTGAAGATTGTTCAGGAGCTGTGCTATATAATTTAGTAAATGATGCAAAGTATAACGCCGTAAAGCGTACTCAGGGGCAAAAAATAGAAAAACTCATTGTTACCATGGATGATTTTACAAAAGCACTTAATAAGATCAAATCTCAGAAACTTGAGAATAAAGAAATGGATAATGTAAACACTAGTATAATAGAGCAGCTTGCTACGTATATTACAAAAGCAGTTTGCTGATGGGCACATGAATTTATAGCAGAATAGGAGGATTATTTAATTCTTTTCATAAAAAACACACCTAGCAGTGGTTACAACTAATACAGCTTATAACTGCTGCCCGAAGTTTTTTACTCCTTACCTGTTGTGCTAAAAGGTGAAAAGGTACTGGCTTATCCTCATATAAACTATGGAAAAAATATCAATAGTAATAAGGTTCAACTCATTATTAATAGCATAATAAAACAAAATTTGGTAAGCTTAGTGGATATCTAAATTAAAAGTAACAATGAAAAAATTTTTAGAAGGTTTACTGATTTGGTTAGTAATCGTTGTGCTTGTTGCGGTAGCTTGTATTCAGTTCAGCGGAAGTATGGGTAGGAGTAAAACAACCATACCTTTTTCAGAATTCTTAACCAAGCTGGATGATAATGATATAGAAAATGTTGTCATAAGAAACCAGAGCATTGAAGGCAAGTTTAGAGATGGATCAAGTTTTAACTCAAGTGGTATTATATATAGCGATTTAATAAAAAGTTTGCATGACAAAAAAGTGAAATTCTCCTTTTCAACTGGGGATTCTGCAATGAGTATCATTGGTGGGTTACTTATTCAATGGATCCCAACATTTATCTTTATCGGCTTATTGCTCTTCCTTTTAAAGCAAACACAAGCAGGGGGTAACAGAACCATAAGCTTTGGCAAATCAAAAGCTAGGCTTATGACCAGCGGAAAAAAAGTGACATTTGACGATGTTGCTGGAATTGATGAAGCAAAAGAAGAACTGGTAGAAATCGTTGATTTTCTTAAACAAAGGCAAAAGTTTCAAGTATTGGGTGGGAAAATACCAAAAGGGTGCCTCTTAATTGGCTCTCCTGGAACCGGTAAAACCCTACTCGCTCGTGCAATTGCAGGTGAAGCTAATGTGCCATTCTTTAGCATTTCTGGGTCTGATTTTGTCGAAATGTTTGTCGGCGTTGGTGCAAGCCGTGTTCGTGACATGTTTGATCAAGGCAAGAAAAATGCTCCTTGTATAATCTTTATAGACGAGATAGATGCAGTAGGTAGACATCGTGGCATTGGTCTTGGTGGTGGCAATGATGAGAGAGAACAAACACTAAATCAGTTATTAGTTGAAATGGATGGCTTTGAATCCAACGAAGGTGTAATAATAGTTGCTGCAACTAACCGTCCTGATGTTCTAGACCCAGCACTGCTTAGACCTGGTCGTTTTGACCGACAGATTACTATCTCTTTACCTGATATAAATGGGCGTGAAAGGATATTAAATACACATATAAAGAAAATATCGATAGCACCAGATGTAAACGTAAAGACAGTTGCAAGAGGAACGCCAGGTTTTTCAGGGGCTGATCTAGCAAATTTAGTGAATGAATCTGCACTTATTGCTGCAAGACGGAACAAGAAGATCGTTACTATGGATGACTTTGAATATGCTCGTGACAAAGTGATGATGGGCGTGGAAAGACGATCTCTAATTATGACAGAAGAGGAAAGAAGGCTCACTGCTTACCATGAAGCTGGTCATGCAATAGTTGCTGTTAATATGCCTGCCTCCGATCCGATACATAAAGCAACTATTATTCCAAGAGGTAGAGCTTTAGGTTTAGTCATGAGGTTGCCAGAAACAGACAGAGTATCCCATACAAGAGAAAAGATGATAGCAGATATAACTGTTGCCATGGGTGGAAGAGTGGCAGAAGAGCTTATTTTTGGCTATGATAAAATTACAAGCGGCGCATCTTCAGATATAAAACAGGCATCTGATTTATCACGTGCTATGGTAACGAAATGGGGAATGAGTGACAAAATAGGTCCAATATATCACAATCGTGAACAAAATGTTCATGGTTCTGATATAATTTCCGAAGACACTCTGAAGCTCATAGATGAAGAAGTAAAACAAGTTGTATCTTCATGCTATGAAAAAGCAAAGGATATCTTGACTAAACGCCGCAAAGACCTAGAGCTTATCGCTGAAAACTTGCTGGAGTTTGAGACTTTAACAGGAGATGAAATCAAAGATATACTAAATGGGAAGAAAATTGTTAGAAGTGAATCCGAAAATAAGGAAAAAGTAAGAAAATCTTCTCTCTGATTAGCTATAGAAGCTGTCACAAATTATATTAATTTTTTAATCAGATTCTTGACTTTTAGCAGAATTTATTACATTGTTAATAAATAATATGATCAAAATAAGGAGAATCATATGACTGATAATTTGAATTCAATAATTCTTGAAATACAAAATGGTAAAAAAAAGATTAAAGATTTAAAGTCTTTTTTTCGATCAGAAATGGCTAAAGGAGAACTTGTTGACAAAGAAGAGATAACCACTGATAAAAGCATGTTTGCAACTGCTTTACAACACAAAGATACAAAAGGAGAGGTGATACACGAAATTCTGCTTCATTTTGTGCAAAATCCTGATAAGCAACCTCTTATAGCTAACTCATGTAAGGTTTCCCTAATTTTTGAAAGACAAAATCAATAGCCGAATTAATATCCGGCCAAAAGCTTGGCAGCACTTTTCTTATTGCATGCAAACCAAAAATGCTCAATTGGATTCAAATCAGGCGAGTATGGGGGCAAAAACAAAATTTTACATCCAGCATTTTCTATTAATTCTTTCGTCCTTTCAGACTTATGAAAGCTCGCATTATCAAGAACGATAGTTTGTCCAGGTTTTAATATTGGAATAAGCACACTCTCAACATAAGCCTCAAATATCTCCCTGTTCCTCAATTATCCATGGTGCCTTAACTTTTCCTTCATTCAGCGCTCCTATTATGCTCACCCTTCTTCTTTTGAATCCTGGTTTATCTGCAAATAATCTTTTGCCTCTCGGAGCCCATCCATATGCATAAAATTCGTTATCTTCTATACCTGATTCATCTATAAATACTATATCTTCTTTTTTCATTTTTGCTATTTTTTCTATAAATTCCTTGCATTTTTCTTTATTCCGCTCCTGATAGAGAAAAGTTTTTTTTATATGTATAGTTTACTTTTTTAATACACTGTGTTTTTGCACATATTACCAAATTCTTCAATTATCTTTTCAACTGTAGTATCCTGATTTTCATCTAGAAATTTAATAAATCTATTTATGTCCTTAATCTTATGACTATGTCCCTTTTGGTAGCCTGAAGACGGTTTTATACTTCCTGTTTCTTCTCTTCTTTTCCTCCACCAGTACAACGTTTTTTCGTTAATGTTAAATGTTTCACAGATTTTTTTTATTGTCATTTCTCCCGCATCACACACCTTTAACACTTTTTCTCTCAGGTCTTCACTGTATGGTTTTGGCATTTTCCCTCTCTATTTGTTTTAATGTACTTTTACTACCATGAAAACTTAATTCAGGAAAGCTTTATTTGGTTAGCTATAGGACCAAAGGTATCAGGCTTCTGGTAATTTGCTACTCCTTCTTTTTCCGCATTTACGACAGCGCCCAGGTTCTAATTGATACTCAACTACGTAAGGCTTAATTTCTGGTAAATCAACTTTTTGATAGACATATGGTTTTTCTGATATTGCGATTTCTTCACCACACTCGCATCTATTTGGTAACTCTACCTTCACCACCTCATCTGCTTCCATTTTAGCTCGGCAATTTCCCTTATGTCCAACTTGACCACCTATCTTCCTGCCGCCCTCTGACTTATCTTCTGGTGTGTCTTTTTTTATTTTGTACAGCTCTTTTGAACTTGGTAAAGATGCATTCCTTGAGTTTAAGCCAAGTCTCTCTCTTAGTTCAGCATTCTCTATTTCTAAGATTTTATTTTTTTCTTCAAGCTTTCTGCTCTAAGTTTTTACATAACTCTACAATACTGATCAACAATTGAAGCATCTAGCCTTACATTACTATCAACATTTTGTGTTATTACTACTTTAATATATTATGTCAATTATTTTTTATCCTTGCCACACCTCTGAACAGATACAATCTTTTTGCATGGGGGAGATTCTATCCCTAAAATTCCGTATTCTTAACAAAAAACTGCTCAAGCTGAAGGAGGTAGGACCTATCCATTGGATTTAGTTTATACGCACCTGCGTGGCTATTGAATAGGAAATTTATGCCTTAAAAGGATCATATACATCAATTTCCTTAGGGTTGCTTTTTTTCAATTTTTCACTCAATAATCTTAGAATGGGCTGTAAATCATCATCGATTGATAAGCATAGCACTTCTTTATTAAGGTAATTGGCCAAGTGATTCTTCTTTTCAAGAATTTCTGTTTCCTCCAATAAGTCGCATTTGTTTAACACTACAATTTCCTCTTTTTTAACAAGATCACTATTGTAAAGCTCCAACTCATTGTGTGTGCAACCATAGGCTGAAATGACATCATCATGAGTTACATCGATTAAATGTAGTAAAATTTTGCACCTTTCTATGTGCTTTAAAAATTTGTGTCCAAGCCCAACTCCAAGGTGAGCATCAGTGATTATTCCAGGAATATCTGCTATCACAATTTCGCTGTCATCCACTTTTGCTACACCTAAATGTGGCCTTATCGTGGTGAATGGATAATCCCCTACTTTCGTATCTGCATTTGAACAACGAGTTAAAAATTTTGATTTACCTGCGTTTGGCATGCCGATAATGCCAACATCCGATAAAACTTTTAGCTTTAATATTATGTTTCTTTCTTCACCGGGATGACCATAGGTAAAATGTCTTGGTGCCCTATTGGTAGCAGATTTAAAATTGGTATTCCCAAGTCCACCTTTTCCACCTCGTACTACTTGAAATTCCATATCAGGTTTATCAAGATCTGCTATTATCTCCTCACTTTCTTCATCAATTATTTGTGTACCAACTGGAACTTTAAGTATGACATCTTTTCCCGCTGTACCAGACCTATCTCTACTCGCACCACTTTTTCCACTGTTTGCTTTAATGTGTCTTCTATAACGAAAGTTAAGTAAAGTATTGAGATTTGTATCGCTAACAAAAACTATGTCTCCCCCCTTCCCTCCATTACCACCGTTTGGACCACCAAATTCAACGAATTTTTCCCGACGAAAACTCGCGCAGCCATCACCACCATCACCTGCTTTTAAATATAATTTAACTTCGTCTATGAAGTCCATGCTAACCCACGATAGTATTTAGCATTTTCTCCTAATGAACTTTCTATTCTCATTAATTCGTTATACTTCGCAAGCCTATCAGAACGCGATAGCGAGCCAGTCTTTATTTGCCCACAATTTGATGCAACCGCTATGTGGGATATTGTTGTGTCCTCTGTTTCACCTGAGCGATGAGAAATCACAGTTTTATAGCCACCTGATTTTGCCATTTCAATAGCAGCCAAAGTTTCCGTAAGTGTTCCTATCTGGTTTGGCTTGATTAGTACAGCATTTGCCATTTTTTCCTCTATTCCTTTACGTATTAGGTCACAATTTGTAACAAACAAATCATCCCCAACCAATTGAATTTTATTTCCTAGCTTTGCAGTAAGTAACTTCCAACCTTCGTAATCGTCTTCACTCATTGCATCTTCTATAGAAATTATTGGATATTTTTCCACAAGGTTACAATAGTATTCAGCCAATTCTTCCGAAGTAAGCTCTCTATTTTCAAATTTGTAAATTCCATCTTCATAAAAAGTAGATGAAGCAACATCAAGACCCAGTGCAAAGTGATTTTGCATTGAGTAACCGGCAGATTCTACAGCATGCATGATCAAGTTAAGTGCTTCTTCAGTGCTCTCAATGTTTGGGGCAAAACCACCTTCGTCTCCTACATTTGTACTATAACCTTTTTTCTTAAGAATGCTGCGCAAATTATGAAACACCTCTGCAGATATCCTGACTGCTTCACTAAAAGTTTCAGCTCCAATAGGAAGAATCATAAATTCTTGAAAATCGAGTTTATTGTTCGCATGTACTCCACCATTAATTATGTTAATCATTGGAAACGGCATCTGTTCGCCTCCCAAATATCTATACAATGGCATTTTGAAACTGCTTGCTGCCGCTTTTACAGATGCGAGAGACACACCTAAAATTGCATTTGCTCCAAGCTTAGATTTGTTTCTTGTCCCATCTAATTCGATTAACGCTTTATCAATTGTACTTTGGTCTGCTGCATCCATGCCAATGATTTCATCCGCTATTGCTCCATTGACTGCTTGAACAGCCTTCAGCACTCCCTTACCACAGTACCTTTTTTCATCTTGATCTCTCAGTTCTAAGGCTTCTAGTTTACCAGTTGAAGCTCCAGAAGGCACAGACGCTCTACCTGTTGCTCCATCACAGAGTTCAATTTCCACCTCAACAGTAGGGTAACCCCTGCTATCTAAAATTTCTCTTGCAAATACATTGTTAATTATCTTTTTCATCGCATTAAATCTTTACTAGATTCACAATTGTGTGCACGGAACGTTCTGTCTCGGAAGGTGTCATCCAAGTAGCTAACTGTACGAACATTGCGATACAAGAGACCAAGAGAGATGTCATCCCAGTGCCCAGACACTGGGATCCAGAAAACTTAACTTTAAATGAGCATGCCAGGTGACTGTACAATGAAAACTGGATTCCAGTGTCAGCTACTTTCATGACACCGCCTGCTACGCAAATTACCCACATATCGCAACGCTTGTATAGTTGTGTACTGTGACACTGCGATCCAGTTTTACTATACAATTTTACCATGTAAATCTTCCCAATAATGATACTAATGCTTAAATTCATTTTACCGTTTAACTAAACATTTGTACTACAGTTTCTCTTGCTAACTTAGCTATATTACTACCAGCACCAATAAATAATACTACATCGCCTGAATTTGTCGAATCACTAATGAAATGTGAGATGAGTAAAGCATCATTCATAGTCTTTACATTATTAAACCCAGCACTGACTAGAGTTTTCTGTATATCATCAATTCTACAACCAGGAATAGGCTTATCTTCCGGGGGATGAACGGGAGTGAGAATTACATAGTCAAACATCATGAAAATTCGTATGAATTCATCAAAAAAATTACGAATACGAGCGAAACGCAGTGGCTCGATAATTCCTATTACTTTTCCTTTAGTAATCGAACGTGCAGCCGTTAAAGTTGCATATATTTCATTTGGATGATGGGCATAATCCTCAATTAATTTAACACTTTTAATATCAGCAATTAAAGAAAATCTTTTTGCTACTCCTTTAAACTCCAAAAGGCCTTTTCTAATGTCTTCATCGCTAATTCCTAGTTTTATTGCAACCGATATTGCAGCCATGGCGTTACTAACCTTATGCATTCCTATTGCGTTTGATAATACTATGTTTTTTATGACTCTGGTCGAGCACTGGGATGATAAAGGGGAGAGGTGGTAACTGGAAGACAACAGCTCTTTCTTTGTCATCCCAGTGCTTGACACTGGGATCCAGCTATTTTCGCCTACATTACAACTATCAATCAACACATCAAATTCTATGCTGTTATTGTGTTGTTTGATGTTGCTGGCTCTTATCTCAAGTCCAAACGTTATAGAATTACTCGCATCATGATTAATGCTTACAGAATCAGGCAGAATTGCAAAGTTTGCTCTGTTTATAAATTGAGAAAATGCATTTTTGATATCGTCAAACGTACCGTAATGATCTATGTGATCGTTGTTGATACTCGTTATGACAGCAATATTCGCAGGGATTTTTAACATAGTTCCATCAGACTCATCAGCCTCAGCCAAAAAAATGTCACTCTTGCCAAGTTTTGAATTACTCTGGTATGAATTTAGTATCCCTCCCACAATTACAGTTGCATCAATACTGGAATGATCAAAAATGGAAGCAATCATAGCCGTCGTTGTCGTCTTTCCACTTGAACCTGAAACCGCTATCACATATTTATCTTTCATAATTTCAGCAAGTATGTCTGACCTATGCAAAATGGTTATATTGTTATCCCTTGCTGCAACTAGCTCCACATTATCAGGTTTTATTGCAGAAGAATATACGACCACTTGGGCTTGCCTGATGTTATTGGCATTGTGACCAATATAGACCTCTACACCTAGCTTTTGTAACCTATCTAAATTGTTGTTTGATTGCGCATCACTACCTTGAACTTTATAATTGGAATTGTGAAGAATTTCAGCAATTGCACTCATTCCAATTCCGCCTATACCAATTATGTGTATTGTTTCTTTTTGAATACTGTTCATATTTAGCAGTAAAAGTTTACTTATTACTAAATCTATTATAGTATAATTTAAAATCCTCATGATATCGAGCCCTTTCACTAAATATAATGATAAAAAATCTAGCCTTTCTATGCCTAATATTTGTTTTGTTAAGTAGTTGCGGTCTTCGCAGCAGGTGTAATGATACTGCAGGTCACTATAAAATTGGCAATAGCTACACAATCAATGGTATAACTTATTATCCCAAACACTGTAACCATTACGAGGAAATAGGAATAGCATCGTGGTATGGAATAGAAGACCACGACACAATTACAGCAAACGGTGAAGTGTTTAACCGTCACTTAATTTCTGCAGCGCATAAGACTTTACCTCTACCTTGCTTTGTTCTTGTCACTAACTTAGAAACCGGAAAAAAACTTGTGATAAGAGTTAACGATAGAGGACCGTTTGTTGAAGGTAGAATAATAGACTTATCAGAAAAGGCAGCAAAAGTTTTAGGACTTCATAAATCCGGACTTGCAAGAGTGAAAGTTCGGTATTTAAGGAAAATGTCAGAACGATTAATACAAAAAACTCCTCATTATAGAAAGCAGTATGAAAAAGAAATGCAAAAACGTCACCCAAAACAAAACGGTGCAGAAAGCAAGGGATATGTTGCATTTTTTGTAAACGCTCAGGCTGCTAAATCAGCTGCCTCGAAGCTTCGCAATCAAGGAATAAAAAATGTTAGATTGCTTTTTAAGAACAATCAATATTGCGTGAAAGTGAGTCATAAGTAGTGGTGAGTGCAGAATTTGAAAGATTTGGTTAATGTATGCCTAACTATTGTAAGTTAAAAATGTGATATAAAAAAGATATCAATAGTTTAGTATTATATAGAGACAAAGATCATAATTTATTCATTTGCGTCTCCAATTTTATCACACATAATGGAGACAAAGATCGCAATTTATTCATTTACGTCTCCAATTTTATCACACATAATGGAGACAAAGATCGCAATTTATTCATTTACGTCTCCAATTTTATCACACATAATGGAGACAAAGATTTATATTTCACATTTTATGTCTCCATCATTTATCGGTAGGCAAACTGAGTTGAAGCAACTACTGGAGCTTAAAGAAAAAAATACCGCATCCTTCGTAGTGGTCAAAGGAAGGCGTCGTGTAGGAAAAAGTCGTTTAATTCAAGAGTTTGGTAAGCATTTTGAGCGGTATTATTCATTTATGGGTTTGCCACCAGAAAAGCATACTACTACATCTCACCAGCTTAATGAATTTTCTAGACAAGTTGCTAGACAATTTAACACATCTTTTGCTAGGTATGATGACTGGAGTGATTTACTATGGGCGGTTGGTGAACGTCTACTATCTGGCAAAATATTATTGCTCTTTGATGAAATTTCTTGGATGGGCTCAAAAGATCCAACTTTTTTAGGAAAAATAAAGAATTTTTGGGATACACAGTTGAAAAATAATAACAAGCTAATTTTTGCTGTGTGTGGATCCGCATCATCTTGGATCGAAAAAAATATACTCAGTAGTACTGGTTTTATAGGAAGAATATCGTTGACTCTAACACTCGGAGAATTATCACTTTCTGATTGCAATAGATTTTGGCCAAAAAATATTTCAGCATATGAAAAATTTAAGGTACTTGCAGTAACTGGCGGAATTCCAAAGTATTTAGAAGAGGTGAATTTTAAACACAGTGCTGAAGAAAATATCAAAAAGCTTTGTTTTACAAAAGGAGGCTTTTTAGTTGAGGAATTTGATCAAATATTCTCAGATTTATTCATGCGAAAAACAGCTTTTTATAAGCAAATAGTCAGAGCTCTTTCTACTGGAGCTAAGGAACAGGAAGAAATTTGTGCTGCTTTAGATATTGCAAGACATGGACGCATTTCCGAGTATCTACATGAGCTTGAGCTTGCCGGTTTTATTGCAAAGGATCACACTTGGAATATACAAACGGGTACTGATTCACGACTCAGGAGATACAGGCTTCAAGATAATTATTTAAGATTTTATCTAAAATATATTGAAAAAAATCTAGGAAAAATTAATCGCGACACCTACTCTATGGGATTACTTACATCTCTACCGGAGTGGCATACAATTATCGGACTTCAATTTGAAAATTTGGTGCTTAGCAATAGAAAGAGCATACATAATTTCTTGGGAGTTGATGGAATAGTAAGCGAAAATCCATTTTTTCAGAGAAAGGCAGGTGCTGGTTGTCAAATTGATTATATGATTCAAACCAAGTTTAATACTCTCTACATTTGCGAAATCAAATTTTCAAAAAATAAAATTGGTCATTCAATAATACAAGAAGTACAAAAGAAAATGGATACACTCAAGCGTCCGAAAGGCTTTTCATGTCGTCCAGTCCTTATTCACGTTAATGGTGTAAGTGATGACGTTATAGACAGCAATTACTTTTCAAACATAATTGACTTTGGAGAACTATTAAATTGTAAGTAACGTTTTTTGCTCTACTTTTTTAACTTTGTGTTGTTTAACATTGGAACAAGATTCCAGCGTCACGCGCAGAACTGTACGAACATTGCAATTTCTGGATCCCAGTGCCCAGACACTGGGATCCAGGAAAAAAGGAAATCCAGCGTCACATGCTGGTCTCTTGAATCGCCTTAGCTACAAACATTAAGAAATTTACCAAACGAAGAAAAAGGCAAAAGAATCCCCGTGATGCGAGTTTTGACCCTATAATACTGTAACTTGGCGCTGTAATAATGTGCTGACGCTTAGTTTAAGCGCGATTTTGGCTGCATGTGAAAAAATTTAAAAGACATGTAGCCCCAATAATTTATATAATCCGCCAATAAATACCTTAAGTTTTTTACTAAATTTTTGTCATTGAATCCGCGCGGATCAAAAACAAGTTTTGAGTCAGAAATACCCTGAATGATATGATAATAAGATTGGCGGGGTTTGTCAAGGGGTTTTTCGTTTGTGCTAAAGTTTGTTATGCAAGAAGTCCAATCTATACAGGTCAGCAGACATGCAAAAGTTAAAATTGTGCTAATAGATGAAATAGGTCAGATATTCTGTGAAGATCTTTAAGTTATTGCAACGAAACTTGGTACATATGCCTAAATAGGGCGAAAATAGACTAACAACGCTGGTTTTGTGTTACATCAAGATTACTACAGAGAACGGACGGAATGGGATTCGAACCCATGGTACGCTCATCACGTACGTCAGTTTTCAAGACTGGTGCCTTAAACCGCTCGGCCATCCGTCCGCTTCTTTTTTATCACAACATTTGATTCCAAGCAATCTATAAAAACTTCACTTGCCAACACAAAAGTTGCTAAATATATTACCCAATATTTCCTCAACATTAATAATCCCAGTTATTGCACCAAGTTCAAACGCAGTAAGCCTCAAGTCTTCAGATATTAACTCAATTGGATTGTCTATATTAAACCGTCGTAAGTGTTCTATAGCTTTCTGCATACAATTTCTATGTCTTTGCCGAGTAATTACAGGAGTGTCTTTATCATAGCCAAACTTTTTCTCTACTTTTTCTTTAATTAGGGAGATTAATTTGTCTGTACCTGTACCCTTTAAAATAGAAATAGGTAAAAAATCTATGCCGTTAACTTTTATACTGTAATCATTAACAACATCATCAGCTTTGCTTAGAACATAAATGGTGTCACTACTTATAACGTTGCATTTGATGTTATAACGCTGTTTAAAAGGAAACAGTTCTATTTTTAAATCAGCTTCACAAGATCTCTTTCGTGCTCGACTTATACCTTCTGATTCTATTGGATCTGAACTTTCACGAATTCCAGCAGTATCAGAAAGGATGATTGGGTATCCACCAATGTCAATATGGGCTTCAAGTACGTCCCTTGTTGTGCCTGCATACTCAGAAACAATAGCAATATTGCGTTTAGCCAAGAAATTAAATAGCGTTGATTTACCAACATTTGGTTCACCAGTTATTACAACGTGTAAACCCTCACGCAACCTTTCACCACGCCTATCATCATTCAGGTGCTCTTGTATTGACTGCACAAGAGCTCCCACTTCACTATTAATTTTTTCCAGTTCGTTTCTTTCTGTTGTAACATCCTCTGGAAAGTCTATATATGCCTCAATTTTAGACTGCATCGTTATTAACCCCTGTCTCCAATTGCTGTATAGTCTCTCCAACTCCCCTGACATCTGCTTAATCGCTTGCCTAGCTTGCATTTTTGTCTCGGCATCAATCAAGTCTGCAATCCCTTCTATCTGCGTTAAGTCAAACTTGCCATTTAGAAAAGCTCTAAGCGAGAATTCCCCAGGCTTAGCCATAACAAAGATTTTTGATAATTCCTCTAAGATAATCTTTATAACTGCTTTGCTCCCATGCACCTGTAACTCTATAACGTCCTCACCAGTGAAACTATTCGGAGCAGGAAAATAAATGATTATTCCATTGTCAATCAATTGACCTGAATCATCATATAGATCAACTAAAGTAGCAAACCTTGGTTTAATGTCTTTCCTAATATGAAAATGATTTAAAGCTTTAAGTGCACAGTTACCTGAAATCCTGACTACTGCAACTCCTGACTTACCGAATATGGTTGATAAAGCGAAAATAGTTTCATCTGTATTTGTCATATATAAACTAGTTTATTTTTTAGCAATGTTACACTTAAGAAACCAAAATATCTAATTTGAAGATACTAAAAATTTTCATTTATCTTATTGATTTTTATTGCTATAATGGTATTATATTAATAAATCAAAGATATCTGTCCTATAAAAAATCTTTGAAGATTGCTAGTATCAGTTCAATATTTATTATAGAATTGATTATTAACTATTGTTTATGCGTCAAATACTAATTTTATTGTTGGTAATATTGCCAATTAGGTTGCTTGCAGTCGAGATTGAAATTATTGCAGATGTGAATGGTGAGCCAATTTCAAATTTAGATATTGAAAAACGCATTAACCTGATAAATTCATTGTTTGGCACCCAAAGTGGAAAGGAACTAAAGCTTCAAATCCTTAGACAGCTAACAGATGAAATTATCATTATCAATGAGGCGCAAAGGTTAAATATAAAATTGAGTGATGAAGAGTTAAATAACGCTATCATATTATTTTTAACTCAAAGTTTTAAAATCAAGAATGATGAAGTTGATCAATATATAAAAAAACATAATATAGACCTTGATATTTTAAAGAAACAGATAAAATGTCAGCTGTTGTGGGGTAAAATTATTGAAACAAGAGTCGTGCCATTTATCAACATAAGCGACAAGGAAGTAAACGATACACAAGAGCAAGTAGAAAAGCCAGATTATCTTATTACGTTCCAAGAGTTCATAGTTCCCAGTGAAAAAGACAAAGACGTTTATAGTACATCTGAAGATTTAGTGGAAAAATTACGTAATAGTAATAACGGTTTTATTCCAGAGCCGCCAATAAGGATGCGTAAAGCAACAGTTAATTTAAGTCAACTAAAAGGCAGCCTCAAGAGTGTTCTAGAAGAATCAGAAACTGGTGATGTAGCAGGTCCAATCAGTCTTAACGAAGGGTACTCTATCATAAAAGTAATAGATAAAGTGCAACTTGATCACACACTACTGGAAAGCACTTTAAAATTAAAACAGATCGTGGTTAAGGACTCAGAAAGTTTATTAAACAATCTAAAGGAGCAAAAAGTCAATTGTTTAAATTTTGATGAATTGGCAGACAATCTTAAGCTGCCAATTGCAAAAGAATTTGAAATAAAAATGCGGGATTTAAATCCTGGTTTACAGGCTTTGTTTAGTAAAACAGGTGTAAACGAAATAGTAGAATTCAGAGAAAACAGCACCGCAAGATTAATGATGTTGTGCAATATCAGAGGCGATTCAGTAGGTACAGAAGCAATTAAACAGCAAATATATCAACAAAAAATTATGACACAAAGCAACTTGCTACTGGATGATATGCGTAAAAATGCAGCTATTAGTTATCGATATAGTTGAGTTTACTAGTTTCCGGACAAACTCTGAATGTACATTTCCAGAGTATGGTGCTGACCCTAATACACGAGTATATGGTCTTGCTCCATTAGATGTAGCCGCACATGATAAGTTCTATGAAGTTGCAGATTACTTTTAAAATATAGAGCTGACCCTAATGCACAAGATGCGTTTGGTTCTACTACATTGCATAGGGCATACAAACATTAGACTTCTTGCATAACAAACTTCTGTTAGACAAAAAAAGAAACTCCTTGACAAATCCCGCCAGCCTTATTATTATGCTACTAAGGGTATTTCTGACTCAAAACTTGTTTTTGACCTGCAGGATCAACGACAAAAATTTAGTAAAAAACTTAAGGTATTTATTGGCGGATTATATAAATTATTGGGGCTACATGTCTTTTAAATTTTTTCACATGCAGCCAAAATCGCGCTTAAACTAAGCGTCAGCACATTATTACAGCGCCAAGTTACAGTATTATAGGGTCAAAACTCGCATCACGGGGTTCTCTTGCCTTTTTTTCTGTTTAGTAAATTTCTTAACGTTTATAATTTAGACCAATTGCAGCTCAAAAGCAACTGAGTCGAGGTTATTAGACGTTTAGAATAAAAAAACGCCATGTTTGAAAGTTAAATGTAAATAACTAGCCACTCACGGGGCTTCTTTTGCCTTTTTTTGATTTGGTAAATTTCTTAAAGTAATTTAAAGGTGCACGGCATTACAAAAAGCACCAAAATAATAGCCTTTTTTAGGTTATGTAAGAAGTCCAATAATAAAATTTCTGGCTTTTTTGCTGCACAAAGTTTATCATTTGGATTTGGCCTCAGTAAGATTATGTTAGACCTTGCAAAAAGAATGTCCCTAATAAAACCATCACCTACAATCGCTGTAACTGATAAGGCAAATAGGTTGAAAAGTGAGGGAAAAAAAATCTGTGTTTTAGCTGCAGGAGAACCAGACTTCGATACCTCAGACCACGTGAAGGAGGCAGCTATTCAAGCAATAAATGAAGGTAAAACTAAGTATACTGCTGTTGATGGAACGCATGAGCTTAAAGAGGCAATAATCAACAAGTTAAAAGGGGACAACAATCTCAAGTATACACCTAGCCAAATCTGTGTTGGAGCTGGTGCTAAGCAGGTATTATTCAATTTGTTTATGGCAACAATTAACCCTGGAGATGAGGCTATAATTCCGGCTCCTTATTGGGTTTCGTATGTTGATATGATAAATCTTTTTGGTGGCCTGCCAGTTGTGGTAGAATGCAAACAAAGCTTTAAGCTAACACCGGAATTATTGAAAAGCAAAATAACAGAGAAGACTAAGTGGCTAATCCTTAACTCACCAAGCAATCCAGCGGGAGTTGTTTACACATATGATGAGTTGAAAGGTATAGCGCAAATATTGCTTGAGCATCCACATGTAAATGTTGTTACGGATGACATTTACGAGCACATAATATACGATGAAAAGTTTTTTACCATTGCTCAAGTTGAACCAAGGCTTTATGACAGAACTTTTGTGGTCAATGGAGTGTCAAAAGCCTATGCGATGACGGGCTGGAGAATAGGTTATATTGCAGGTAGAGGTGATGTGATAAAAGCTATCTCCACACTGCAGTCTCAGAGCACATCTAATCCAAATTCGATAGCACAGGTAGCAGCAGTTGAGGCGCTAAGCGGTGATCATAGTTTTTTGAAAGAAAGAACAAGGATTTTTAAAGATCGTAGAGACTTTGTAGTGGAGAAGATAAATTCTGCTCCAGGATTATCAGTATCCACTCCGCAAGGTGCATTTTATTTATTTGTTTCATGTGAAGGTCTATTGGGTAAGAGTACAAAAAGTGGTAAAGTAATAAGTAATGATCTTGACTTCGCTGAATATTTGTTAGAGGATCATTTAGTTGCTGTAATTCCAGGAATCGCGTTTGGTTTGAAAAACTTTATCAGAATTTCTTATGCAACCTCTCAAGAACAATTAGAAGTTGGGTGCAATAGTATTATTGAAGCATGTAGGACGTTAGGTTAACTTTTTTATGTATAATGTCTTCATGTATTAGTGGAAAGGAACTGATTTATGGCCTGGTTGTATTTACTGTTAGCTGGTTTGTTTGAAATAATATGGACCACAGCACTAAAATATAGCAATGGCTTTACTCGTGTTATACCTGTAGTAGTTATTTTTATTAGCGGTTCTGTGAGTCTTTACTTGCTATCGTTAGCAATGAAGTCTATTCCTCTTGGCACATCTTATGCAGTTTGGACTGGCATAGGTTCTATAGGTGCAGCGGTAATAGGAATAATGTTTTTTAATGACCCAGTAAATTTTGGACGCTTACTTTCTCTTGCTTTGGTAATACTGGGCATTGTGGGCTTGAAAGTGTTTACCAAATAAATAATTGTAGTATATCAAAGGTATTGTATCT
>NZ_JAAXCS010000145.1:0-2853 GCF_013309895.1 Wolbachia endosymbiont of Atemnus politus
TATTACATTTTGCTGCTATTGCCATAAGGAGCAAAGTTGCTGTAGCAAAAATATTACTAAAACACAACGCAGATGTTAACGCTAAAAATAATAAAAGAATGACAGCATTGTGTTATGCCACTAATGATAATCGCCAAGAACTTGTGGAGTTGCTTTTAGCCCATGGTGCAGTTCTTGAGCCTTACTGAAAGCGTTTAATGTAGCTTGAAGGGGGAAATTATTTGTCTTGACAGCATATATGACATCCTTTACGATTAAAGTTAACAATAAAGTGTATATTTGTTATGTTTGCAGTAATTGAGACTGGTGGGAAGCAGTATTTAGTAAAAAAAGGTAGTGTAATAAAAGTAGAAAAGTTGGAGGCTGAGGAAGGAAAGGAAGTAGAAATTAATAAAGTAGTTTGCCTTTCAGGTAACGGTTTGTCTTATTCGCCTAATGCTACTGTTAAAGCTGAAGTGCTTGAGCAATGCAGAGGAGAGAAAATCATAATTTTTAAAAAGAAAAGAAGGAAAAATTACCGTAGAAAAACTGGTCATAGGCAGTATATAACTGTTCTTCGTATCAATGAAATTAATCTTCAAAAGTAAGAGGTAAGATATGGCAACTAAAAAATCAGGTGGTAGTTCCTGTAATGGTAGAGACTCCGCAGGTCGTAGGTTAGGAATAAAAAAGAACGGAAAAGTTATTCCTGGTAACATAATTGTTCGTCAAAGAGGGACAAAATTTCATCCTGGAAAGAATGTTGGTATGGGTAAAGATCATACGATTTTTGCTAAGATAGAAGGCTGGGTCAAATTTAGAAAGTCAGCAAATAAAAAGACTTTTATTGATATCTTACCTGTAGATAATGTACAAGTTTCAGCTTAGGGGTCTGTAGCTCAGGTGGTTAGAGCGCACGTCTGATAAGCGTGAGGTCGGAGGTTCAACTCTTCCCAGGCCCACCATTTCTAGCTGAATTTTCCATAGCAGTTTTAATGTTGTATGAACAGAAACCTAAAGCATGAGTTTATATAAAAATTTAATTACCAGTGAGTCAGTTGCAGCTGGTCATCCAGATAAAGTAGCGGATCAAATTTCGGATGCAATACTTGATAAATATCTTTTTACTGATCCTTCCTCACGAGCTGCAGTGGAGACTTTAGTTACCAAAGATAACGTTATTATAGCTGGAGAAGTGTTCGGACCCAACATCGCAAATAGCAGAATTGAAAATGTTGTAAGGGATACAATAAAAAATATTGGTTACGAGCACGATGGCTTTCACTGGAAAGAAGTGAAAGTAAATATATTATTGCATGAGCAATCAAATGACATTGCTATAGGGGTGGATCAAGGTGCTGGGGATCAGGGCATAATGTATGGCTATGCAACAACAGAAACAGAAAGCCTCATGCCGGCGCCCATTTTTTATGCACACTCGATTCTGAAAAATATCTTGAGTGTGGTTAGAAAAACAAAACTTGGTCCAGATGCAAAATCACAGATCACTCTGGCGTATGAGGGTAACCTCCCAGTACGTGCTGAGAGTATTGTTGTTTCGATACAGCACCCTGAAGACCTGGATCAATTGAAAGTAAGAGAAATAATTTATCCTTATATAGTTTCATCTTTACCTAAAGGGTGGATGTGTCCTGAGGAAAATCTCTTGGTCAATCCAACAGGTAGGTTTGTTGTTGGTGGGCCAGTTGGTGATTGTGGATTAACCGGACGAAAAATTATGGTTGATACTTATGGAGGCTATATTCCACACGGTGGAGGAGCATTTTCCGGAAAAGACGCAACAAAGGTTGATAGATCTGCGGCTTATATGGCAAGATACCTTGCTAAAAATATTGTCTTTGCAGGTTTGGCCGAGCGTTGTCTTGTGCAGCTCTCTTATGCAATTGGTATATTAAAACCTACCTCATTCTACATTGATACATTTGGTACAAATACAGTAGATGAAAAGAAAATTGAAAAGTTTATCGGGAATAATATAGATTTATCAACTAGAGGTATCATCAAACATTTATCACTTAACCGTCCTATATATAAACGCACAGCCTATTATGGACACTTTGGTAAAGAATCAGAAGAAGATGGTGGATTCTCTTGGGAAAATATAGATTTGTCTTATGCTCTTTGTAGAGAATTTAATATGGAAAACAACAAAAAAATTTCTTTAGATTGCTAAAGTTTTTGATTTATAGCTCAATACTGATATACTAATTTATTGTTAAAGTGTAATTAGCTTTTCATGATAATTATACTATATTAGTAATAATTATCATATTTAGAGGCTCACAAAATGTGTAACGAACCAAAAGAGGAATTCTACGATATAGTTATAAGAGAAGCATTTGATATTATTAAAAAAATAAAAGAACATCCTTTCAATGTTGAATTGATGAACAATACGCTAGACTATGAAAAATTCAAATTCTACCTTCAGCAGGATTTTTTATATTTAGTGGACTGCACGCGTGCTTTATTGATTATTGCAGCTAAAGCTAATGATATTGAAATAATGGATAAATTAACTCATATAGCTGTTGGCACTTTTGCTACGCGAGATTATTATAGAGAATATTTTGCGGATTGTGATTTATCTGACAACCATAAAAAGTCAAAGACTTGCTCAGCTTTTACTAACTTCCTCATACGTATTGCATATCATAATTCTGTTGCTGAAGGTTTGGCAGCATTTTACCCATGCTTCTATATATATCAAATAGTTGTCCGTCGCATTATGAAAGGTAATACTACTACTAACAACAGATATCAGAAATGGATAGATTTTTTTAGCACTGATGTGGCAAATGACATGATTGATGATGTAACTAAAATTATGAACAGTATATACAAAAAATCTAG
>NZ_JAAXCS010000146.1:0-2810 GCF_013309895.1 Wolbachia endosymbiont of Atemnus politus
ATTATTAAAAGTTGCGCCAATATAAACAACCCCATTAACACACTTTTTTACACTTTTACCAACTGTTCTAACCTTTTTCATTAAAACTCACAATAACAATAAATTTTATTTCTTTCCAGCAATAGGTAAGCGAGATCTACCTTTACGAGTCTTAGCACTGGTATGAGTTCTTTGTCCTCTCACTGGCAAACCTTTTCTGTGTCTCACTCCTCTATAGCAGCCTTTGTAGCTGCGACTATTCTCTTTGCATCAGATCTTGCTTTTCGGTATAGGTTCCAGTTTGTCGGTGTTTTATCTCTCAGGTATTCATGATATAGTTTCTTTTTCAGCCGCACTTTATCTTTCACATCTTCTGTCCAGAGCCATGGCATCTTGTCGATCTTGCGACGTATCATATACTTAAAACTTTTTTGAGGCTCTTTATCTTTCAGAACTACTGGAAGGTTCTATATACACGCCATTACATCTGATTTTATTGCCTTTACAACTGCAAGGGCACCAAAAAACACGGCAGTAAATGCTCCGAGTGCAAAAAGTACTGGCCACGGCATTCTGCCAAATATTGCAAGCAAAGCTTCACCTATTATCACTATCGTGATCATTGGTCCACCTATGCTGTGAGTGTATTGTACTATGCTGCATATCACTTCTGATGTTTCATCAACTGTTTTACTCTGCTTGCACTTGCAAATGAAATTGAGAAAATTAAAGTTATAAATATAAGAAATTTTTTCATTATGTCTCCAATAATTTTATGCCAAATTTTTCTTCGTATTTATTAAATTTAAGTTAAGGATATTATTAAATTTATCATATTATCAATTTAGCTTTGGTGTATATTTATTTCGCCGAACTAATTGAATCAAGCTGGAAAATCTGCTAAAGTTCATTTTATGAAAGGCACCCTTAGCTCAGTTGGATTAGAGCATTTGACTACGGATTAAAAGGTCGGGCGTTCGAGTAGCTCAGGGTGCACAATGTTACACAGAGTTGAAATTAATGCACGAATACCTATCTTTAAAGGTTAAATACAGAACTATTGTATATGAGCACAAAAGATTACTATGAGTTGTTAGGAGTAAGCATAAATGCCAGCATTGATGAGATAAAAACGCATATAGGAAACTAGCGTTCGAATATCATCCAGATAAAAATCCTGGTAATAAAGAAGCAGAGTAAAAATTTGGAGAAATAGCGGCTGCATACGAAGTCCTGTCTGATCCTGAGAAAAGAGAAGGCTATGATTTTTGTGAGAATAAAGGTACTTCTGGTGGGTTTGACTTTAGCCAAGCCACAGAAGATTTTAGCGATATATTCAGAGACCATTTTAGTGGAGAATTTTGTAGCTCAAGTAGATCAAGAGCAAAAAGTAGTACAACGATGGGAAAGCCTGGATTAGAATTACGTTATGATCTTAAAATTACTTTAGAAGACGCATTTAAGGGAATACAAGCGCCTATACATTATGTCACAGATGTAAAATGTGACAGGTGTCAAGGTACAGGCAGTGAAAGAGCAATCAAGCCAGTTCAGTGTCATACGTGCCAAGGAAGCGGTAAGATCAGGACCCAACAGGGCTTTTTTTATAATCGAGAGAACTTGTACCACATGTTATGGGGATGGCGAAATAATACAGAATAAATGCAAAAAAATGCGGTGGAAATGGACGCAGAAGAGGTGAAATACATCAGTTTTAATTCCCAAAGGTATAGAAGAAGGCGGTAAGGTAATAGTATGCGGTAAAGGAGAAGCTGGAGTAAGAGGTGGGAAAAACGGAAATCTACATGCATTTGTTGAAATCGCTCCACATAAAATCTTTTTTTCGAAATAAAGTGGATTTACATTGAAAAGTACCTATAAGTATGACACTAGCAGTGTTTGGTGGCGAAATTGATGTCCAGTCAATTGATGGAGCTAAAATAAAAGTAAAGGTTCCCGAAGGCACTCAAACTGGTACCAAAATAAGTTGTAAAGGAAAGGGCATGCCATATAGGACTTAAACATCCGAGGTGACTTATACATACAGGTAATAGTTGAGACTTTAAATCCAAAGAACTTAACTAAAAAACAATTTGAGTTATTAAAAGCACTTGAAGAAGAGAAAAATACAAATACGCAACGAGAATCCAAAGGATTCTTTAGTAAAGTAAAAAAAAAAGTAAGGAATTTGCTAAATGATATTGAAGGCAGTTAATACCCTAATGCTTGACATGTAATTGCAGGAGCAATGTGTTAAATATTAGAACACAAATGCTTCTACGATATTACTCAATTTTTCTGTCAACCAGGTACGCAAGTAGCTGAAACAGAACTAAAAATTTCTTGACAACCCCCGCCAATCTCATTATAATAACAATGAAGCTAATTATTTATCTTCTCTGTATAGATTAAACGACAAAAAAACTTAGTATATCTGGCGTCTCATGTTTAATTTTTGCACTATGTACACCTCATGTCTTTTACATTGTTGTCAACATTATCGACTAGTGCTGTAAATTGCGCCTATTTGGGCGCTTTAAAAGATTAAAAAACGCCAACTGATAAAATGATAGTGAATAACTAGCTGCCCTAGGTTTCTTTTGTCTTTTTTTCTGTTTAGTAAATTTCTTAACGCTAATAATTTAGACTTCAAAAGCAACGGAGTCGCGGTTATGAGACGTTTTGAATAAGAGAACGCCATGTTTGAAAGTTAAATGTAAATAACTAGACACCCACGGGTTGCCTTTTTTCTCCATTTGGTAAATTTCATAAATATTTATTACTAAACTGGATCCCAGTACTGGGATGACATCATTATAGAATGGAATGAG
>NZ_JAAXCS010000147.1:0-2775 GCF_013309895.1 Wolbachia endosymbiont of Atemnus politus
AGATCTAATCCTTTTATTTTATCGTCTAATATTCTTACAGCATTCTGTAAGATTTCAAAATGATTTTGATACCCAACCATTTTTGGATGTTTAAGCAACTCTATTCCTTCTTTTTCAAGTTCTGTTTTTTTGTCATTAAGATCAAGCCTAATTTTCATTTCTTCAATTCCATTTATAAATTGTTCATCACTCTTATCTTTAACTGAATCTATGAAAAGCTTACCATCTTTGCTACTAATAATGACACATGTTACTTTTTCACTTTTATCATTGTAAAAACTTGAATAATACCCTTCAATTACTTTGCCATCAGTATCTATGTTTTTATACTCTTGAAATTTTCAAAATCATCTTGTGCTATCTCAAGCACTACATTACCATTATCGGCAATCTTTATTGCACCATTAATCGTTGTAAGCATATTAAACCTCAATATAAATATTATTTAGACAGTGTGATGCCTTTAAAACTTAATGTCAAGTAATATTTTCTATAGTGTGGTATTTTTGTAAAATTTTGGCGTAGCCGTATTTGCTTAATTGTGCTAACTTAGAGCTTAAAACTTAAGAAATATTTATGTTAAAAGAAATATACGGCTTTAAAGAAATTGAAGAAAAATGCAACATATTATGGGAAGGCAGTAAAGTTTATAAGTGGAATGGTGAAAAGGATAACACTTTCATTATAGACACACCTCCGCCGACAATATCGGGGAAATTACATATCGGTCATATATTTAGCTATTGCCACACAGACTTCATTGCAAGGTTTCAGCGCATGCTTGGAAAAGATGTGTTTTATCCAATTGGGTTTGATGATAATGGGCTTCCTACAGAAAGATTGGTTGAGAAAACCTATAAAGCCCGTGAAAAAGAAATTGGCAGAGAAAAATTTATAGAGATGTGTCATGAAGTTATTGAAAAATCAAAGCAAGAGTTCAAGGAATTGTTTAAGTCAGTCGACATTAGTTATGATTGGAGTTTGGAATATCACTCGATCAGCAAAGAAACTGTGACGCTTTCTCAAATAATGTCGCTTATTGATATATAAATAACAAGGGGTATGCATACAGGAAAATTCAACCCATCCTTTGGGATCCGGTTGACAAAACCGCAATTGCGCAAGCGGAAATAGAAGACAAAGTTTTTAGTCATCCTTGAATACGATAGTTTTTTCCACCGAAGAAAATGAACAGATCAAAATTGCAACTACGCGACCTGAGTTACTTCCGGCATGTGTTGCAGTTTTCTGCCATCCAGAGGATGCACGCTACACTGACCTGATTGGAAAAACAGCCGTAGTGCCAATGACAGAGGCAAAAGTTCCAATAATAGCTGATGACAAGGTCAAAATAGATAAAGGCACCAGACTGGTTATGTGCTGTACATTCGGTGATGAGCTCGACATATATTGGCAGCAAAAGCATCACTTGCTGATGAAAATTATTATCGACCAGGATAGGAGGATAAATCTAGATTCAGTGTGTGATATCAATAGATCCCAGTGTACTAAATGGACTGAAGGTTAAGGAAGCGAGGAAGAGAGTAATCGAAATTCTAACTGAAAAAGGTCTTTTGATAGAAAGCACTAACATCTCTCATTCTGTTAAGTGTGAAGAAAGATCTGGTGCACCACTTGAAATATTACCTACTTATCAATGGTTTATCAAGACCTTAGAGCAAAAAAAGCTCAAGTATTAGATAAAGTAAGAGAATGCAATTGGCATCCAGCTACTATGCGTAAACGTATGGAAGTGTGGATAGAAGGACTAAATTGGGATTGGTGCATCTCAAGGCAGCGTTATTTTAGTGTGCCATTTCCAGTGTGGTATTTAAAACGTAAAGGAG
The DNA here is from genome assembly GCF_013309895.1 of Wolbachia endosymbiont of Atemnus politus. Taxonomy (NCBI): domain Bacteria; kingdom Pseudomonadati; phylum Pseudomonadota; class Alphaproteobacteria; order Rickettsiales; family Anaplasmataceae; genus Wolbachia; species Wolbachia endosymbiont of Atemnus politus. The sequence continues at coordinate 1,848 of NZ_JAAXCS010000147.1, forward strand.
AAGAAGGCAAAATCATTCTAGCTGAAGTGAAGGATCTGCCTATAGATCCACTCAAGGATTTGCCAAAAGGGTATAGTAAGGAAGAAGTTATCCAGGATCGAGATGTGATGGAAACTTGGGCCACAAGTGCAATCACTCCTCAACTAAGTGCACTGGTAGTAAACAATGAGCTCAGCTTACCAAATCATTGCTATGACAAGATATTTCCTGCAGATCTGCGCAGCCAGAGCCATGAGATAATAAGAACTTTGGCTTTTTATACAATTTTGAAGGCACATTATCATGCAAATTCTCTGCCGTGGAAAAATATCATGATCAGTGGTTGGTGTTTAGCTGATGATAAAAAAAAAGAGTAAATCAAAAAGTAACATCATCACTCCTCATGTGATGCTTAAGACTTATGGAGCTGATGTAGTACGTTATTGGTCAGCGAACTCAAGTCTTGGAGTTGACACAGTTTACTCTGAAAATATATTCAAAATTGGCAAGCGCCTGGTGACGAAGCTTTGGAATGCCAGCAAGTTTGTTTCCATATTCATGGAAATGCATCAAACGGTAAGCATAAATTCCATCAGCGAGACGATGGATAAATGGATACTGTCTAAGTTGTACAAAGTTATAGAGAAAGCAACAAGTAACCTATTGCAATTTGAATACTGCGAAGCTTTGTAGGCAATAGAGGAATTTTTCTGGAAGGATTTTTGTGATAACTACTTGGAGCTGGTGAAAAAACGTGCATATGTAAGCAGCGAAGCAAACTCGAGTGCGAAACAGAGTTTGGCATATGTTCTAAATATAATTTGCGGTTATCTGCACCTTTTTTGCCATACGTTTAATCTCCGACCGATTTCTCTCTTGTGCACAACATATAAGCTTTTCGAGAGAATCATCCATAAGATGATATCTCCACTAGTGGAACAGAGCCTTC
>NZ_JAAXCS010000148.1:0-2768 GCF_013309895.1 Wolbachia endosymbiont of Atemnus politus
AACCGGTATAAAAGGATTTGCAGTCCTCCGCATAAACCATTCTGCCACCCAGCCGTTTTTTATGTATAGATATTCATTATATCTTTTAGCATAGATAAAGCATCTTCTTTTTTGCGTTGAAAGGTATTGCGCCCAATGATTGAACCATTACCACCACCCTGCTTAATTTCTTTTGCCTCATTGCATATATCATCCGCCGACTTTGACTCACCACCAGAAAAAACTACTATTCTTTTTCCTGCAAAGCAAGATTTTCTGACATATTCAATCCTTTTGGACAATGACTCAATATTTCCTGCTTCTATTTTTTCTTTTTCCAAGTGGCTAGTTGGAAGTTTTACCTTTATTATATTAGCACCAAGCAAAGCTGCTATGTGTGCAGCATAGGAAATAACATCAACTGCTGTTTCACCTTCTTTGGAAATTCCTTCACCGCGTGGATAAGACCATAGCACTACTGCAAGCCCACAAGACTTAGCCTCAGCTATGATTTCACGGGCTTCTTCTATCATATCAAAGCACTTAGCAGAACCAGGATATATAGTAAACCCAACAGCTATGCAGCCCAAACGCAGCGCGTCTTTCACAGAGGTAGTGATTGCCTGATCAGAAGTTAGACCTTTCGAATGCAAAGAGTTGGAACTATTAAGTTTCAAAATGAGTGGTAGCATTCCAGCATAAGTTGAAGCACCAGCTTCGATCATACCAAGCGGGGCAGCGTATGCACTTACTCCTGAATCAACTGCAAGCTGAAAATGATAATGTGGATCGTAAGCATCAGAGTTAACTTCAAAGCTTTTTATTGGTCCGTGTTCAAATCCCTGGTCTACAGGGAGAATTACTAGTTTGCCAGTTCCACCAAGTTTTCCATGCATCAGAATACGAGTGAGGTTTGCTTTTACCCCAGGATTTTCACTTTCGTAGTAACTTAGTATTTGTCTTACTTTATCACTTATTATCACTATAACTCAAATTAAATTTAAGTTATAAATTGTAACAAAGATGAAGCTTAGTACAAGAATTTTAAGTTATATCAAAAGCAATTTCTTGTTTACTCATATAAATCCTTAATTTCTTTCCTTTAATTAGTCGACGGTTTAGTATTTCTTCAGCTAAGTAACTTTTTATTTCTTTCTCAATCAGCCTCTCTATCGGGCGTGCTCCCATTTCCTTGCTGTAACCAGTCTGTGCAAGGTAAGACTTTATTTCCTCTTCCACCGAGCAGCCTATACCCTTTTGCATGAGTTGTTTTTTCAGTTCCTGAACAAATTTATCTACAATATGCAAAATTACATCTGCATTTAAGTCAGAGAAAGAAATAACTGCATCGAGACGATTACGGAATTCAGGACTAAAAACCTGTTCCATTGCTTTTTCACTATCACCAATGTTAAAATCTTTATGTCCAAAGCCAATAGAGCTCTTACCGCGTTCGAATGCCCCTGCATTGGTTGTCATAATTAAAATTACATTGGAAAAATTAACTTTACGTCCATAGGTGTCTGTAACACAACCGTAATCCATGATTTGTAGCAATATGTTATAAATATCGCTGTGGGCTTTCTCGATCTCATCAAGAAGTACGACACTATATTGATTGTTAGATACAGCTTCTGTAAGCAATCCACCGTGGTCATAACCTACATATCCAGGAGGGGAACCAATCATTCTAGATATTGTATGAGATTCCTTATATTCAGACATGTCAAAGCGTACAAGATGCATGTCCATACTTTTTGCTAGCTGCTTCGCAAGTTCAGTCTTACCTACACCAGTTGGTCCTGCAAAAAGATAATTTGCTAAGGGCTTATTATAATTTCTCAGTCCAGATTTAGCAATTTTAATGGAATTAACAAGAGATTCTATAGCTTGCTCTTGACCAAAAATTACCTTCTCGAGATTTTCTTTTAGAGATTTGATTCTTTGTATATCATCAGATTCAGACCCACAAGGTACGTTTGTAATCCTAGTGATAGTGTTCTTAATGTCTCTACTATTTACGATTTTTCGTCTGTTTTTTTGTAGTTTACAATGTGCTCCTGCTTCATCTATAACATCAACTGCTTTATCAGGTAATATTCGCCCACTAATATATTTATGTGAAAGTTCAGCTGCGGACTTAATGGCATGTTTCGTGTAATATATTCCATGGTACCCTTCATAGTAGTGCTTTATACCGTTTAGTATCTTTATTGTTTCGTTGACAGACGACTCTTTCACATTAATTTTTTGAAACCTTCTTGCTAATGCTTTGTCTTTTTCAAAGCTATTGCTATATTCTCTGTATGTAGTTGCACCTATGCAACGTAATGTACCTCTTGCAAGTGCAGGTTTGAGTAGATTGCCAGCATCAAGAAAGCTACCACTTGTTGAACCTGCTCCAATGATAGTGTGTATTTCGTCGATAAAAAGGATAGCACCAGGTTTTGTCTCAATTGCTTTTATTATAGATTTGATTCTCTCTTCAAAGTCACCTCTATAGCGTGTTCCTGCGAGGAGTGACCCTAAATCCAAAGCATAAATTATGCTGGACCTCAGCACACTCGGAACACTGCCTTCGATAATTTTCAATACCAAACCTTCAACTATTGTTGTTTTGCCAACACCTGGATCCCCAACATATAGAGGGTTGTTTTTCCTGCGTCTTAATAAGATTTCTATAGTACGATCTAATTCATAGTCACGACCTATAACGTAGTCTATTTTTTTATTTCTAGCATAATCATTTAAATTTTTGCAATAACTTTGCAGAACTTCCTCATCCTTTA
>NZ_JAAXCS010000149.1:0-2712 GCF_013309895.1 Wolbachia endosymbiont of Atemnus politus
TAAATTTTTTACCCGCTCTTTACGCACATCTTCTGGCACTTGCGGCATTCGTGCAGCAGGTGTATTCTTCCGCTTTGAGTATGGAAAAGCATGTAGGTAAACTATATTAGCTTCCTTTAGTAGATCAACTGTATCCTGAAACATTTCGTTAGTTTCTGTTGGAAATCCAGCAATAATATCAGCACCGAATGCTATATTATGCCTTAAACTCTTCATTTTATGGCAAAATTCTATCACTTGTTCCCTGCTGTGACGACGTTTCATTCTTTTTAGGATTAAATTATTACCAGATTGTAAACTTAAGTGCAAATGTGGCATAAATCTTGATTCGTTAACTATTAAATTCATTAATTCATCGTCGATTTCAGCAACATCAATAGAAGAAAGCCTGAGTCTCTTCAATTCTGATACATCCTTTAAAACTCTTCTAATCAGTGGACCAAGTGAAGGTTTACCAAATAAATCTGTACCAAAATCAGTAATATCAACTCCTGTAAACACTACTTCTTGGTAACCGCTTGCTACAAAAATCTTAATTTGCTCTATAATATTGTTTATTGGCACGGATCGGTTGTTTCCTCTTGCTTCAGTAATTGAGCAAAATGTGCAGCTATGATTACAGCCATTTTGGACTTCGATAAATGCTCTTGATTTATCTACAAGCTTACTAATTAAAATAGGTTCTGACTTGCTTGCTTGATTATCACTGACTAGTATTTTATTATTATTTAGTAAGTAATTTTCAGCCTTGAGCTTATCTTGATTGCCCAACACCTTACTTACACCAGGAATATTACTATACGATTTAGGATCTAATTGAACAGCACAGCCAACTACGATAATCTCTTTATTTGGATCATTTTTATGAATCTTACGTATTCTTTGTTTCACCTGGCGTTCAGCTTCATTTGTTACTGCGCAGCTGTGTACAACAACAACATTTTCTCTCTCTGCTTTTCTTAATGCTTCTTTGATTAACTCACTTTCGTAAAAATTTAGACGACAGCCAAATGTCACTACTTTATTCATGCTAGACTTCAATAGATTTTATAATTTAATTATTATATCAAACACCCAAGTAAAGTCATTAAGCCTCTTAACCACAACATTTTACATCTCTACTGGCTTGTCCCTTTGTGGTGAGATTGCAGTTAATAGTCCATTTAACCCTTTAAATATTTTCCCTAAAACACTTAATATAAGCTTTATTTTAATCATTTATGACCTTTGGCACTACAAAATATCCATGCTCAGATTTTGTGTTGGATAATATTTCTTCTTTAATGTTCTCGGAATTGGCAACGTCATCGCGTGTGTGAATATCCTTATCTATGCTACCATAACGTATAGGAGAGACACCTTCAGTGTTAATTTGTAATAAAATATCATGTATCCAATCTAACATCGTTAGTTCTTTGGAGTAGTGCTCAATTTCGTCATTTGATAACTTAATTCTCACAAGCTGTGCAATTTTAAGCATTTCTTCCTTGGTAATTGTCACTTTTCTTTTGTTTGCAAACTCTATTAGCGAAGTGATGACGTCTTCTATTGACTTAGCTGGCATCTTTACCTCCTTGAATGAAGTGAGTCAAAATATTTGCAACCGAAACAATTTTTATTTTATCAGTTTTTTCAAATTTGTGAAGTATGGTATCCGTGATCACTAGTTTATCTAGAGAAGAGGAAGAGATTTTCTCGACTGCATTTCCTGAAAGCACGCCATGTGTGATGCATGAAACGACAGACTTTGCTCCGCGGGTTTTTAAGGCAAGAGCTGCATTACATAGCGTTCCACCAGAATCAACTATATCATCAACAATGATACAATTTTTATCTGTAACTTCCCCTATTATATTCATTACCTGAGATATGCCTGCTTTCTCTCTGTATTTGTCTACTACAATAATTTTATCACTCAATTCTATCTTATGCTTTTTCTCTAAAGTCTTTGCGAAAGCACGCGCTCTACTAACTGCCCCAATATCAGGTGCAACAATTGCCAAATTTTTCGTGTGTACAGAGCTAGCAAATACTTCAAAGCAGCTTAAATTAGTTATCGGTACATCGAAAAATCCTTCAATTTGACTTGAGTGCAAATCAATAACTGCAACACCGCTTGCGCCTGCAGTTTGGATGAGATTTGCAATCAATTTTGCACCCAAAGCAGATTGCATATTATTATTTTTAATAATAATATCTTGTCTACTATACCCATAATAAGGAATAATTGTTGTTATCCTTTTGGCTCCTGATCTTTTTACTGCATCAATTGTGAGCAGAAGCTCCATAAGATTGTCATTTGTAGGAGGAGAAATGGACTGTATTATGTATACCTCTTGATTATAGATATTGTCTCCCACGTACACATTCATCTCACCATCAGCGAACTTTGATACCTGAGTGGAGAATGGCTGAACATTTAGCTTACTAGCTATTGATTTTCCTAATTCTTTACTAGTATTACCTATTATTATCTTCATAATCTACCAATTGAATTTGTAAGATTATACGGAATTTATGGACAGATAGAACATAAAAACCCCTTGACAACCCCTACCAGACCCCTTAATTATAATATTAAGGGTATTTCTGACTCAAAACTTGTTTTTGATCCGCGCGAATTCAATGACAAAAATTTAGTAAAAAACTCAAGGTATTTATTGGCGGATTATATAAATTATTGGGGCTACATGTCTTTTAAATTTTTTCACA
>NZ_JAAXCS010000150.1:0-2680 GCF_013309895.1 Wolbachia endosymbiont of Atemnus politus
GATTTATGATGTAAATTATACAGTAGTTGCTAACCCTTATCCTATATTGCCCTCTAAAGCTATGACATAAAGGCTTTCCTAGATTAAAAGGATCAACTGTAAGGCGTTTCTTTATGGCCTCCTGAACCATTAATTTAATCTTTGCCGGAAGAGCTGGAATTTCTTTTTCAATAACATTTTTTAAGAATTTTATAGTGTAAGTTTTATTTCCAGATGTTTTCATCATCCTCTACTTCTTCTTCACCTTCAGAGAGGCGATCGTCAGCTATTTCGGATAGCTCTACATCTTCTTCGAACTCTTCTTCCACTAAATCTACTAAAACTTCAGGGATAGTTTTATTTTGAATCTCTGCCATTTCTGTAAGATACTGAGCCAATTTACTGTCAAAACTTACATTAACATTGAGCTTTTTTTGACTGTGAGCCATATATTAACCAAAAAATACTACTATAAACTATAACATTTTTACTTAATTTTGTCACCTTCTCTATTCGTTGAAAAAACAATCTTGCACAAAACAAGTCAACTCATTTCTTCTAACGGCTCTATATTGCAGATGGAAAGTCCAGAAGCGATGACATGTACTAAGGCTTGCACGAGAAACATTCTTGCCGCGGTGAGGCCTGGGTTATCTTCCAGTATGAAACGCATGTTTAAATCGCTTTTGCCATATCCCCATAAACCATGAAACGCTTCTGCAACTTCGAGTAAGTAGAAAGTAATTCTGTGTGGCTCGTAAAGCCTTGCCGCTATTCCTACTACATCTGGCCACTTTGCTAAGGTTTTTATGAGGAAGAGCTCCCCATCGGTCTTTAAAAGTGAAGAATCTGCTGTTGGGAGCTCTTTTGGAGCATTACGCATTAATGAATGAGCACGAGCATGCGCATATTGCACGTAAAAAATAGGATTATCTTTTGACTGCTCTTTAACCTTGGCAAAATCAAAGTCTAAGACCATATCATTCTTGCGTGTTAGCATTATAAAACGGGTAATGTCCCTGCCAACTTCCTCTACCACATCTCTTGCTGTGAGGAAGTTTCCTGATCTTTTGGACATCTTAACAGGTTTGCCATTCTCGAAAAAATTCACAATATTATGCAGTTTTACCTCTATTTTTGCTTGATCATCACTTAGTGCAGAGACGACTGCTTTGAGCCTCTTGACATAACCACCGTGGTCACTACCAAGCTCTACGATCATATTGTCAAAACCACGTGATATCTTATCAAAATGATAAGTGATATCTGAGGCAAAATAAGTCCAACTGCCATCCTCTTTTTTCAGTGCGCGATCAACATCATCACCAAACTTTGTGGAGCGAAATAACATCTCTTTTCTGGGAGTCCAATTTTCACTTTCCTTACCTTTTGGTTTTTCTAGGTATCCTTCATATACTAAACCCTTGTCAGACAATATCTTTATACTCTCTTCGATTTTGCCACGTAGCTCATACTCTGAAGTAAAAACATCGTGACTTACTCCCAGCAAGTTCATATCTTCCCTTATAAGTTCTAAAATGTAATTTAAGGTATACTCTCTAATTGCTTGATTATCTTGCTTTTCTAGAAGATCTTTGCCGTATTTTTTAGCCAGCCCCTCCCCTATCGGTTTCAAATATTCACCTGGGTATAAACCTTTTTCAATGCTAATTTCTTCTCCCAAAGCTTCCCTATACCGCAAATATACTGACCGAATTAGTGTGTCTATCTGTGCTCCGGCATCATTGATGTAGTACTCCTTAGTGACTTTATAACCAACTTTTTTCAGTAAATTTGCTAAAACATCACCAAATACCGCACCTCTCGCATGACCAATATGCAATGGACCAGTTGGATTTGCAGATACAAATTCAACATTAACAGCCTGATTGTTTCCAATATTTAAAGTGCCAAACTCTGTTTTCAGCTCATTTATTTGTCTTAGAACTTCGTGCCATATTTCTATTTTCAAGTGCATGTTAATAAAACCAGGGCCCGCTACTTCCACTTTCTTAATCTCATCAAACAGCTCAAATTCTTTTGCTAACATCCCTGCAATCTCAACGGGATTCTTCTTTTCATGCTTCGCAAGCACCATAGCAACATTCGTATAGATATCACCATGTGTTCTATCGCTTGAAGGCTCTACAATAAAATTTGCTGCTCTTGTATTTATGATACCCCTTCGCTCTAACTCATTTAATTTGCTAAGGATTAGCGAAGAAATCCGCTTAAAAATGTTCATCAACTAGAAAAACTATGGAAATCTGCAGCAGTATAGCAAATAAATGAGGTTAATTGAAGGGTTATCTCACGTACAGAAATTATTACAGAGGAAAGAGTAGACCTCTTTCGAAACTCATTTTACCAGCTCCAAATTGTAAATTCCGGCTATCAAATTAAACCTCAGGCCAAAGCGTTTTCGCCGATTTCGATACCGATCTGCAATAATTTTAAACCTTTTCAGCAATCCTATCACATTCTCAACTATTACCCTCTTGCTCATAAGCTCCTGATTTTCCCTCCTTTTTTCTTTTATTAATGGCTTCTTTCTCGTTTTCCTATGCGGTAATTCTACATTTTCATGTATCTTTTGCATTCCTCTATACCCAGCATCTCCTAGCACTTTTATTTCATCTAGTATATAAACTTTCGACTCCTTAAATACCCGAAAATCGTGCTTTCTGCCGTTTGAAAATGA
>NZ_JAAXCS010000151.1:0-2662 GCF_013309895.1 Wolbachia endosymbiont of Atemnus politus
ATTCAACTTTATGAAACTTTAACCTTATTTACAATATATAGAAATAATTTTAGCACATTGCCGTTTGTTTACTTGTACCATGTTGCTTTTGTAATTATTTATTTTGAGGAAGGACCGTAATTGGTTCGAAATATTAATAAAAAAATGTTTGTTTTTATTTGAATTAGTCCCAAAACATTATTTTGTATAAACTATATGACGCCCGATAAAATAATCTTGTGGTAAGGAAAGACGCTGCTCAATTACAAGACTTGATGAATGAACAAGCACGAAGCTTATAATGAGCAAAAAACTACTGGAATGACAAGGTAGTAGTCCAGTGTTCGCTACCAGAGCTTGATATTAATTTTCTTCCAATGTATAATGCCACTATTCCATAGCTCATATTATGAAACTCAACATTCTGAAAGCCTGCCTCTGCAATTTCCATTTTAAACTCAGCCTGAGTTGGAAACTCTCTGTTGCTTTTCACTAAATATTCATATGAACTCCTGTCTTTAGCAACTATGCTACCAATTTTAGGAATTACTTTAAATGAATATAAGTCATAGAATTTTGTAAACATCTCAATTTGATAGTGCATAAGAGCAAACTCCAAACAGATAAATTGTCCATTTGTTTTTAATACCCTAAATGCTTCACTTAGAGCCTTTTTGCGGTCGGAAACGTTTCGATTACCAAAAACTACTGTGCAATAATCAAATTCGGAATCTTCAAATGGTAAACTTTCTGCATTTGCACACACCCAATTGAAATTGAGCTGATTTGAATTTATAGCTTTATCACGTCCTTCGCTTAGCATGTTTTGATTTATATCACATACTGCAACCTGAGCACTTGGTTCTTTTCTCACTATTCTTTTTGTAATTATCCATGCTCCGGTTCCTCCAGCGACATCTAAAACCTTAGAGTTTTTTGTAAAATGCACACTATTTACCATCTTATCCTTCCATAGTCTGTGTATTCCAAGACTCATTATATCATTCATGATGTCGTAGCGATTTGCTACAGAATCGAAAACCTCTTTGACTAATCGTGATTTATCCATGCTATCTATTCTATTAACCACTACACTATATATGGCAATTTTATGAAATTCTCAAATGTCAGCGGGATCTAGGAAAAAAGAAAGAGTACTTGAGTGACAGAGAGAAACTTTCAAATTAGATGGTTAAATTAATACACTAATTAAATGAATATGTTACAATAGAACTTCTGTAGCCCAGTGAATCATTCATGGCAATACAAAATATTATCTCTCTTATCATGATATTATCTGTAGAAATTGCCGATATGGAAACTGACCTGAATTACGTCGCATTACCGATCATTGCTCATTATTTTGAAGTAGAAGGCCATGTGGTGCAGCTTACAATCAGCTTAAATTTGATTGGATTTGCGATATCCGGATTAATTTGTGGTCCACTATCGGACCAATATGGTAGGCGTCCAATAATGCTGATTGGTATGACATTTTTACTTTGGCGAGTATCATGTGTTACATAGCTGACAATATTGTGCTCTTAATACTGATTCGCTTTATACAAGGAATAGGAGATGTTGTTGCAGGTGTTGTCGGGTATGCAGCAATCAAGGATATGTACTCAGGTAGTGAGTACTCGTGGGTAATTTCAAAGTTAAATATGGTAGTAGCGCTGTCACCTGGGATAGCTCCAGTGGTAGACAGTTATATAATCTCAAGTGGATATAATTGGAAATTTTTGTTTTTTATTATATCATTCGCGGCAATTGTTATGCTCATTTTTATTTATTTTAAGTTACGAGAAACACTTACCATAAATAAGAATGAGGTCAGTATAACTGGTGTACTGACTAATATTCCTAAGCAATATATATCAATATTTAGAAATTATCGTTTCCTTGGGTTTTCAGCTCTCCATGGGTTAACTTTCATGTGGCATTGGGCATATATTGCTAACTACCCCTTCATATTTGAGTCCTTTTTTTCGGTTATCTAATATCAATCATAGTTATATTTCACATAGTTGGAAATTTGATTAATAGAAGATATGTACCAAAAATAGCGGTTAACAGAATGTTAATAATAGGTTTGATGTTGCGAATAATACCTGAGAGTTTACTGGTATACTTTTACTCTATAAATAAATTGAACGTATTTATCCTTCAAACTGTTTGGATTCCAAGAAATATAGGTATTGCACTAGTAATAAGCAATAACGTAACCTCTGCTTTAGAAACAACCAAAAGTATAGGGCTTGGTAGTGAAGTTCTCTCATTCTGCAATATGATGTTCGGAGCCATCGGAGTATATATAGTAGGAAAATTCTTTTCTTACGGTATTTTATCAAATTTGCTATTGACAATAACATGCTCTACAATTGCGGTTCTTATATACTGTTTGTTCAAATATACTGAAAAAGACTCAAGAGGTTGATTTCTTGGTGTCAGTTCAGGGCGGAGTGGTAAAATAAGTAGACAAAGTGGTCTAAAAAGCTAATCATAGGATAGTTTTGAAGTAGTATAATAAATCTTTTAGGACTCTGCAAAAACTTACAACAAAAAATAGAAAAGTTAGAAGAGAAAGCAGAAAAACTGGAAGCAGAAAACAAGGCTCTGAAAATTGAAAACACTCAATTGAAGAAAAGGCTTGGTTTAAACTCGAAAAATTTATCAGTACTAA
>NZ_JAAXCS010000152.1:0-2648 GCF_013309895.1 Wolbachia endosymbiont of Atemnus politus
TATGATAGTGATGATAAAGTTTCTAATTGTTCTGTTCCACAATGTCGTTGGTTATTCCGTTAACTTCTTTTGTTAGATGTTCATGAGATGGAGGGTTCATACCAAACTCTCCATCTTATATTGAGGGTCAGATGCAATACCGTATACTCTGTTTGGTGGGGCAGTTTTGTTTTCTATGCCAAAAGTAATGCCTTCAATTATTGCTGCAAGCACTTTCTCAAGGTTGCAATCTGCTCCAGGAACGCGGTGTTCTAGGCGACATTTGCTGCCACAATCGGGAATCCTAATCGCAGCAGTTCTATTGTTCACGCCCCAACTAATTGTGGTTGGGGTATGAATATCTGGGTATTTAAACCTGAGATATGAATCATTGTTTGGAGCAAAAAATAACATATGTTTTTTCATCATAGCGCATAATCCACCAATGCTATGAATCAAGTAATCACTGTACTTTTGTTCACAACAATAGAATAAATTGCTGTCATTTAAATCCACTAAATTAACGTGCACATTTAATGAACTACCCGCTCTGTCTAAATAGGGCTTTGCTTTAAAAGAAATACTTCCACCAAGTTTTTGTGCTGTTTCGGTAAGTAATTCTTTTGCTAGCTCAAGATGCCTGATTAAGTCATTGAAATCTGTATAACAACCACTTTTTATCTCATATTGATATATAGAACTCTCTTTCTCACAGGAAAATCCAAGTGAAGCTATTTTGTCTTTAACGCTGCTGAGAAATAAGTACTCTTCTTCTATTCTTTCAATATAAAATTCTAGCTCGATACCAAATTTAGCATAGCAATTTAAATTGCTTAACATAATCATAGATTTGTTTCAGTAAATTTATATTAGGTTAGCTATATTTATACGAGCACTTTACTTTTTTGCCAATAAATTTAATATCTTATTTATACATAATATATTATTATTTTTTTAGCACACTGCTAATCCTTAAGGCAAGCGAAGTTTCATTTGTTGAAAGAAAAATGATCAAATTTAGTGCTTTTATACCCTTTACAACTCATCAAAAATCACCATAATTTTGAGTGTGTATTAAATAGTGTTAGCTTTTCACTTTTGCAGCAAGCTATTGATTATCTTATGTTTTTCTAATTATTGCTTTTTTCTTGGTGTTGTGTATGAGCTTAATTAACCCTAAGGTTTCTACTATGTTTTTTGACCAGATTGTTACAGTAACGGATCACAATATTGCTTGGGAGAAAATTCAAAATTGTCTTTATAATCTTTATGGAGAGGCAACATATAACAGTTGGCTGAGTTCACTTGGATTCGTCAGTAGTGGCAATGGAGAAGTTTTACTATCTGTGCCAACAAGATTTATAAAAGAGTGGATTACAGTTCATTACATGGAAAAAATACTGTCATTATGGCAAGATGAGGATAAAAGTATACGTTCTGTTGATATTCAAATAACTGGAGAAAAGAATTTGAGTCCTAATACTATATCAAAAAACAGGGAGGAAAGTAATCATAATCTTGGTTCGCCGCTGGATCCAAGATTTACCTTTGATAATTTTGTAGTAGGCAAGCCAAATGAATTGGCATTTACAGCTGCGAAACGTGTGGCAGAGTCTATAGATCCAATACCAGGCAGCAATCCTCTGTTTCTATATGGTGGGGTAGGACTTGGTAAAACACATCTGATGCATGCTATAGCTTGGCACATAGTCAATTCTCCGTCGGCGAAAAGAAAAGTGGCATATTTATCAGCAGAAAAATTCATGTACCAATATATTACAGCGCTACGAAGCAAAGATATTATGTTATTCAAAGAGCAATTTAGATCAGTAGATGTATTGATGGTAGATGATGTGCAATTTATCAGCGGTAAAGATAGCACGCAAGAAGAGTTTTTTCACACTTTTAATGCATTGATAGATCAAAATAAGCAATTGGTTATATCAGCTGATAGATCTCCTAGTGATCTTGATGGAGTAGAAGAAAGAATAAAATCGCGGCTTGGCTGGGGATTGGTAGCAGATATTAATGAAACAACTTTCGAGTTAAGACTTGGTATATTGCAGGCTAAAGTGGAGCAAATGAATATGTATGTTCCTGGTGATGTCCTAGAGTTTTTGGCGAGGAACATAAAATCTAATATAAGGGAATTAGAAGGAGCATTAAATAAAGTTGCTCATACTTCATTAATTGGAAGAAGTATGACAGTAGAATCTGCCAGTGAAACTCTAGCTGATCTTCTTAGATCGAATCATAAGCCAATTACAATAGCAGAAATACAAAAGAAAATAGCCGAGTTTTTTAATATAAAAGTTGCGGATATGCACTCCAATAGAAGGCTCCGCGGTCTTGTAAGACCAAGGCAAATAGCTATGTATTTTGCTAAGAAATTTACACAGAAAAGCCTGCCAGATATTGGAAGAAGCTTTGGTGGCAGAGACCATGCTACTGTTATACATGCAGTGAAGCAAATAGAAAATTTTATAAAAAACGACTCAAATTTTGCTGATGAAATTAATCAGTTAAGAAAAATGTTTAAATAGAGACACAGGCTGGAGCGGTAATAGACTTCTTACATTTTGGCAGTCGTGAAACGAAAAAACCCCTTGACAACCCCCGCCAATCTCATTATCATGATACTCAGTACAATGATACAAAAAATAATATCA
>NZ_JAAXCS010000153.1:0-2569 GCF_013309895.1 Wolbachia endosymbiont of Atemnus politus
ATTAAAATTAGCATATCCAAGACCTTCTGTTTACAATATATTTCAAAATACGATTTTAATAATGACGCAGTTAAATATATATGTTTAAAATGACAAGATTTCAGAAAGAAACTAGTTGAATTAGTTGTGTTGCTGGATAGTAAAACTGCTATACAATTGCTTATGAAATTTCTTTATTAAGCGAAATGTAAGATACGTGGACATTATTTAAATAGTGCCCACATGCTCTTAGAAGGACATAAAGCACGTGTGCTAAAGTAGCACCACATGCTTTATAAATTGTTTAAAACAATCTTCTAATAAACAAGCCCTAATACATCACAAGGATTGTGATATGCGTCATAATAGTTATGACATGAGTTAAAATGGTTATGACATGAATTAACAGCATAAGGTATGTTTGCAGGCGTACAAGGTGTTTGTACTTGTGCATAATTCAATGCTGGTGCTGATAAAGCTGGCACTGGTAAGTGAGAAGCCATGTATTGTTGTGGTAAAAAACCATGAGTATAAATCATAATAATCCTTTAAAAAATACTATTAAATTATTATAAGTTAAAATGGTTAAAAATTTAATAATTTTATCCTAAATTTAGTATATCAACCTAATTTATGACAGCACGATTTAAATCTTTTTTGACCTATGTAATATTTCAGCAGGCCATGCTTTATATCTTCACCAATTTCGCATACAGCCCATCTTTGCTCATTAGAAAGTCGTGAGTTCCTACTTCTTCTACTTTTCCATGATTAATTACTATAATCTTGTCAGTTTTGAGTGCGGTTGATAGCCTATGTGTAATCATGACCGTTGTTCTGTTTTGCATTAGCTTGCTTAATGCTTTTTGTACGAGGTTTTCACTTTTGTAATCAAGGGCAGAGATTGCTTCGTCCTGTACTAAAATCTGAGGATCTTTGAGTAGAGCTCTTGCTATTATAATGCGTTGTTTTTGTCCTTCAGAAAGTTTTAATCCTCTTTTCCCTACAAATGTGTCAAACTTATCGGGTAGTTTGTCAATAAATTCCATCGCATACGCACTGATAGCTGCTCGCCTCACTTCCTCATATTTAGCACTTGGTTTGCCGTACAATATATTTTCTATTATTGAACAAGAAAATATCATGTGATCCTGTGGTACCAAACCAAACAATGATCTGAGGTTACTTAGCGCAATTGACTTAATATTGTGTCCATCAATAGTGATGCTGCCTTTGTTTGGATCATGAAAACAGAGAAGAAGCTTTAAAATGGTGCTTTTACCGCTGCCAGATGGACCAACAATTGATACTGACTGACCTGCCTCTATAGAAAATGATACATTGCTTAACGCCGGCTTATCAGCATAAAAAAATGTTACGTCGTTAAACGAAATTTCTTTTCGAACACTATGAATTTTTATAGGATTACTGATGTCTACTATAGAGCTTTTCATGTTCATAAACTCAAACAAACGCTCCACTATTCCAAAACCTCGTTGTAAATCGCTGATATTATCGCTTAAATTATTTACAGCTCCTGCCGCAAGCGCTGAATAAAACACAAATGAAGAGAGCTCTCCTATGGTCATATTGTTACTTAAGACTTCTTTAATACCAAAGAAGAGCAAAACAACTAGCGAACCTACCACACACGAAATAACCAAAGTTACCAAAATAGCGCGCAATAGCACTAATCTTACGTATGATTTTGATACTGAATTTAGGTATTCCCTAAAGCGGACTTTTTCATTTTCTTCCAACACAAACGACTTGATAGTTACTATAGATCTGAAATTTTCCTCACTAAGTGATGCGAGCTCACTCAACTTACTCTGGGCAAAGCGTGCATAGCTGCGCACTTTTTTTCCAAGTAATGTCATGATGACTAATAATATGGGTATTATTGCAGCTGCATATGCGGTTAGGTGTAGATTCGTATATAATAACATGGCAACACTACCAATCAGTATTACAAAATTTCGTAATATGGTGAGTAAGCTGCTATTTATTATTGATTGTAGCACAGAGGTATCAGTAATTAACGCTGAGATAACATCTTGTACACCGGTGTTCTCAAAAAAACTTGGTTGTAAATCGGTAATACTGCTATATAAGTCATATCTGATTCTTGCAATAGCTTTCTCGCTGCCAATTCCAATAAAATATAGTCTAATAAATGCAGTGAGAGAAATGGCTAAAACTATAAATATTGTTACTACTAGTTTAGTGGTAAAATTATGCTCTGCGCCAGAGTCAATTACGCTACTCAAACCCCTGCCAAAAAGGAGAATAGTTAAAGCTGAAAATAGAACCGCAATAAAAGCTATAATGAAATAATATAGATTAGGTTTTATATAGTAAAACAACTGCCTAATATTAGATCGCATCTTATTTCAAAGTTTCTAAAGTTAAGTATATGGATTTTAGTTTCAGGAGAAAGAGGAAAGGTATGAGTTGAGAGCAATCTGATTAGGATGGCATAAAAACTTACTTGACAACCCCCGCCAACCCTTTTATAATAAAGCTGAAGCTAATTATTTATCTTCTCTGTACAGATTAAACGACAAAAAAACTTATGTATCTGGCGTCT
>NZ_JAAXCS010000154.1:0-2545 GCF_013309895.1 Wolbachia endosymbiont of Atemnus politus
AAGAAATTTACCAAACGAAAAAAAAAAGACAGAAGAATCTCCGTGGGTGGCTAGCTATTTATATGTGCCTCAAAATATTGGCGTTTTTTTATTCCAAACGCTCAAAACCCCGACTCAGCCGCTTGTTATCGCAACTGGTCTAAATTATAAACGTTAAAAAATTTACTAAAGCAGAAAAAAAGACAAAAGAATCCCCGTTAGCTAGTTATTCATTATATATTTTATAAATTGGCGTTTTTTAATGTTTTTAAGTGCCCAAATAGGCGCAATTCACAGCAATAGCTGGTAATTTAGACAATAATGCAAAAAACATGAGGTGCGCATAGTGCAAAAAATTAAACAATTGTACGCCAAATACGTAAGTTTTTGTCGTTTCATCTGCACAGACTGAAGATAAATAATTAGCTTCATTGTCATTATAATGAGATTGAAGGGGGTTGTCAAGTTTTTTTCCAATGTTATGCAAGAAGTCTATTGAATTTAAGCGCACTTTAGCCTATATAACCCTAATACCTTAGACTATTGGACGTGCCCGATCTAAAGAAAATGATGTTAAATTTTGGCCCTCAGCACCCGGCTTCACATGGGGTGTTGTGCCTTGTTTTGGAGATGAACGGCGAAGTAATCGAAAGGGCTGATCCTCATATTGGGCTCTTGCACCGTGGTGCTGAAAAATTAATAGAACATAAAACATATCTTCCAGCTTTGCCTTATTTTGATCGCCTTGACTACGTATCACCAATGTCACAAGAGCATGCATATTCGTTATGTGTAGAAAAATTGTTACAATGCAAAGTTCCAGTCAGGGCAAAATATTTTCCTGTTTTGTTTTGTGAGCTTACAAGGATACTCAATCATCTACTAAATATCTCCTCTCAGGCACTCGATGTTGGGGCAATGACTCCTCTTTTATGGCTTTTTGAAGAAAGAGAAAAGATAATGGAATTTTACGAAAGAGTTTCAGGTGCAAGATTTCACGCAGCTTACATCAGACCAGGTGGAGTTGCAGCAGATGTTCCAGAAGGTCTAATTGAAGATATTGCAAAGTTCATAGAGCAATTTCCAAAGTATATAGACGATGTTGATGAGCTTTTAACAGAAAATAGAATATGGAAGCAGCGCACTGTGGGAATCAGCGAAATATCAATTAAGCAGGCGCTTGATTGGGGTTTTAGTTGACCAATGCTGCGTGCTGCTGGGCTTGCTTGGGATTTGCGAAAAAGTCAGCCATATGAGGTATATGACCAACTAGATTTTGATATACCGGTCGGCCAAAATGGTGATTGTTATGATCGTTATTTAGTAAGGATGGCAGAAATTAGGCAGTCTATTGGCTTGATAAAGCAGTGTATAGAGAAAATGCCTGAAGGGCCGGTAAAAACTGAAGATAGAAATATTTCTCCACCGCCAAGCGCAGAGATGAAAAATCTATGGAACCTCTCATTCACCATTTTAATCTTTATTCAGAAGGATATCGTGTACCAGAAGGTGAGGCTTACGCGGCTGTTGAAGCACCGAAAGGCGAGTTTGGAGTATGTGTAGTTTCAGATGGTACCAGTAGACCACATAGATGCCGAATAACAGCACCTGGCTTTGCACATTTACAAGCCTTGGATTTTATGGCAAAAGGACACATGCTTGCTGATATTGCCGCAATTATTGGCTCGCTCGATATAGTTATTGGTGAGATTGATAGGTAGCTATAGCTTATCCATTATTTATAAGAAAAATCAATAAAAACGTATTCTTTTCAAGTATGATCTTATAGTATTTCATGGTAGAAAAATGGCTGAGAAAGGATTTTACAAATTGATACTACGTAATTTGCTGCTTTTACTGCCGCCTGAAATTGCCCACTTCTTGGCAATCACAATGTTAAAAAAGATGCCTTGTAGAAAACCCGTAGAACTAACAGAGTCTTTAACTGTGAACCTCTTTGGTAATAAGCTCAGGACCCATGTGGGTCTTGCTGCAGGTTTTGATAAGAATGCGGAAGTTATAAAGCCCATGCTCTCATTTGGTTTTGGGTTTATTGAGGAGGAGGCTGGTACTGTAACTAAATATCCTCAATGCGGAAACAAAACCCCGAAAATTTTTCGGCTAATTCAAGATGAAGGGACCATTAATAGATTAGGGTTTAACAATAAGGGAATAGATTACTTTCTTAAACGAATAAGTGAAACCAAGCTTGAAGATTGCATTTTCGGCATCAATATAGGAAAAATAACACATCGAAGGACCAAGTCAGCGACTATGTTGACTTATGGTATATGGAAAAAGCAACTATATAGTGCTGAACATCTCATCCCCAAGCACACCTAACGCAATTTGCACAATAAACAAGAACTATCGGAATTGCTGAAATCCATAACTCTAACTAGGAAATCAATTGACAACTCTGAATCCACCCCAATAACACTGAAAATCTCACCAAATATACATCAGCAAACTAAAGAAAATATCGCTGAGCTTGCACTAGAATATAAAATTGACGGCTTGATAGTAAGAAACACTACGGTCAGTCGAGATAATCTGCACTCTCATT
>NZ_JAAXCS010000016.1:0-17033 GCF_013309895.1 Wolbachia endosymbiont of Atemnus politus
AAAGAAGTCTATTATAAAAGGGTTGGCGGAGTTTGTCAAGGAGTTTCTTAGTTTAATCAGTTTCTATGAGTTACTTGGATTTTTGTAGGCCTGTGTTTGTGACTCTAATGAGAAAGTTAAACAGTTATTTTCTTAATCACTTGCCTTTCTCTTGCAATTGCAAGACTTTTTTCTGGTACATCCTCAACTATAACACTACCTGCTGCAATTACAGAGTCATCATGAATATTAAGCGGTGCAATCAATGAGCTATTGGCGCCAATAAAGCAATTGCTCCCTACGTTCGTTTTATGCTTCTTCTTCCCATCATAGTTGCAAACAACAGTACCTGCACCTACGTTACTTCTTGGTCCTACTTTAGTATTTCCTATATAACTTAAGTGCTTTATTTTAGTATCCATACCTATGTCACTTGCTTTTGTTTCGACAAAATTCCCCACGATTGCACTATCATCAATCGTTGTGTCCTCACATTTGGCAAATGGACCGATTTTAGCCCCTGATCCTATTTTTACCTTAGGACCAAAAAAAACGTATGGGTAAATAACTGAATCTATGCCAATTTGTGTGTCAAGAGAGAAAAAAACAGCCTCTGGAGCAACAAGCGTTACTCCGGAGTTGGTAAAAAATTTTCTTTTGTCTTCTTGGAAGTAAAACTCAGCTTTTGCAAGGTCATTTCTATTATTTATGCCGATAGCTTCTTTTTCGTCAGTGATAACGTAGCCGACATTTAAATTACTCTTCACTGCAATGGAAACTATGTCAGTTAAATAATATTCGTTGATCAATTTATTACACTCTATTTTTTCCACCAATTTACGTAAATTCTCTGCATATGCAACCATTATTCCAGCATTAGCGAGAAATTCCTCACCGTTATTTTCACCATTTTGTGCTTCTACGATTTTCCTCAAGAACCCGTCCTCTATAATTAACCTACCGTATTCTTCATTGCCGGTCTCAAAACCAAGGCAGACTAGAGATTTGCCTTCTAGGCAACTAACCATTTTAGCTATTGTACTACTCTTGATAAGTGGAGTATCTCCATACTGCACAACAACTACGCTCAAGTCTGGCAATTCCTTCAGATTTCTCATCGCAGTTTTAACTGCATCTCCTGTGCCGAGCGTTGATTCTTGTGTAATTAATTTTATATCCTCAAAGCACTCCAGTCTCTCAATTAAAGGCAAATCAACTACAGCAGCTATATTTTCAGGATTTAACTGTTTCGCATTGTAAATGATGTGCTCCAGCATGGAAAAATTTCCTATTTTGTGCAGGACTTTAGGTAAGCCTGAATTCATTCGCTTGCCATGCCCAGCAGCGAGTATAATAAATGTGTAAGCTTTATTTGCCACTTATCTTAAAGATGAAAAGTGAAAACCATAGTGGTTCAGCCAATTGATTTTGTTGTCATAAAAGCTTCTTAGATCACTAATTTGATACTTTAGCATTGCAAGCCTTTCTATGCCAATGCCAAATGCAAAACCATTGTATTTAGTATGGTCTATTCCAACATTTTGAAAGACGTTTGGATGCACCATACCGCATCCGAGTACTTCAATCCATTTACTACCTTTATAACTTATATCTACTTCTGCAGAGGGCTCAGTAAAAGGGAAAAAACTGTTACGAAAGCGTATCTTTAGTCCTTTATCTCCAAAAAACTTATTAAGGAAGTGATGAATAGTAAATTTTAACTGGCCCATATTGATATTCTCACTGACATATAACCCCTCTATTTGATGGAACATAGGAGTGTGAGTTGCATCAAAGTCATTTCTGTATACCCTACCTGCAGCCACTATTTTAATTGGAAAACTCTTTGTTTTTTCCATGGTTCTAATCTGTACAGACGAGGTATGGGTACGCAGCAACATCCTTTTATCGTTTATTTTATTCTTTAAATAGAAGGTATCTTGCTCCTCTCGTGCGGGATGGTGACTTGGAGTATTCAGTGCATCAAATACGTGAAATTCATCTTCAATGTCATGACCATCGACTGCTTTAAAGCCCATATGTGCAAAAATGAGCTTTACTTCATTTATAACTTTACTGAGTGGATGGACCTTGCCAATTTTTTCTGGCCTAACGGGCAATGTGATATCCACCACTTCGTTTTGCAATTTTAAGCTAATTTCTTTGGCTCTTAGTGTATTTTCCTTATTCATTATAAGCTGATCTAGCTTATTGCGCAAAACGTTGATAATTGCACCTAAATCGCGCTTTTTTTCTGTGTTTTCTATCTTTTTTAAGTTATCAAAATAAGCTTTAATTACACCCTTTTTTCCTAAATATGATAGCCTGACTTTTTCTAAATCTTGCAAAGAAGAAGCACTTTCAATTTCGGAAACCGCTTTATCTTCAAGTGAAGGTATTTCGTTCAGTAGCTCTTTATTCATCTTAGAAACGCTAGCTTAAACTTTTATTATAGTGAAATCTTAAACAGCATCAATAACCTGAAAGACTATTCCACCCTGATTATTAATTTATTGACTAGTTATGTTTTTTTATCAAAAATTTTATTAACACATTAATAAATAGAAATATGCATGATAACAATGTCAAAACTAGGTGGGAGCAAATAAAAAAATCATCCGGACCCTTTAAAGACAAGTTTGGAAACGCCGCACGCGAATTTGTTGCCACTAAAACTAAGGGTTTACCTGAATACTGTACAGATTTGAAAACAAAAGTGAGTAGAGTGACTTCTGACATTAAAACTGGGATAGAAGAGCAAATAAAGGATTTAGACTCTTTAAAAGATAGGTTGAAAGCAAAGGGAGAAAAATCCACTAACGTTGAAACCGAAAGAAAATATGAAGTAGAGGTTTTACCTCATTTCTTTAAGAAAAGATCTAAAGACATAAGTAAAGTATTTTCTAATGAAGCAGTGGAGATCAGCACCATTCGTTCAAGGAGCATTGACAATGATAAGCAAGAATTGTCGTTTAAGCTAAGACTACTGACAGCGACAGGTGAAGATATTTCTGATACGATATTATCTCAAACGAAACGTTTAATTGTTTTTTTTAAAATTTACCTTTCTCAAGAAGAAAGTTTCATGATCAACATAAAAGTACCAAAAGAAAGCAGTGAATTATATAATAACTGCTGTAAAACTAATAGTGATAAAACTGTAGAAGAATTCGTAAATAATGCTCCGCCTCAAGTCCTTCTGCAAGGAATAACAATCATACTACAAACAAATGTTAAAAACATCAACCTGGATAATTTGCACCAAATCGAGTCATTTTTGAATGAGAAGCTAGAACATGCAGAAAGAACTGAAAATGAGGAGCAAAGTCTGGATACGCTACAAATAAAAGAAACTGAAAGTGAAGACAAAAAAAGACAAAGTCCAGTGCAGCAAAAAAAAGTGCAAAACAAACAAATTGTGACAGGTTCGTTTGGCTGTAATTTAACAAATGGCAATAAGCAAGTTACACGCGCATCATTAATTGTTGCTGCAATGCGTGAGAATGTTTCTTGGTTTAGGTCTCTTTTTCAGCCACTCAATTTTTTTAGCAAAGTACAATTCTTCCCTCAACAACCGCTAAAACCTCCTACACAAAAGCAGAAGGCTTTGACTTATCATCCAGTACCTCAAGACCAAAAATGCGCAGAAAAAGATCAAGAAATGGGCACAACCAGATCGCATACAGATTATTTTAAGGCTAACAGAAAAAAGAAGCTAAAAAACCAGACCAAAGAATTATTAGAAGAAGAAAGACAAACTATCATACAACAAGCTCAATGCGATGCTAGAGTAGCTATAATAGGTAATTTGGCTGAGCACAAGGGAAAAAAACTTGATGAAATATTTGTTGAAGTGATGAGTAAATATAAAAATCAGGATCCAGAAACATTCCTCCATATTTTCGACTTAACATTCAATATTGTTTATTTTCAAGATAAACAATTACATAAAATATTAGAATCAGATGAGATATCAAAAGTGTTAGAGATGCTGGAAATACCACAGCCAACTGGTAAATCTTTTTGTCCAAAAGAATATTTACAAAAACAAGTATGTAGAAAGAAAGAGCAATTACACAAATTAATTTTTGGTATTAATACACAACAACCTTCTCTGCAGCCTGAAAACATTTCTCATGAAAATAGAAATCCCTTATCAAATGAAACCACAAATCCCTCAGCAGCGACAAATAAAGCTCCACCAGCTACTAATATTGCTTTTAAATCGTCGTTAAAAATCGTATTTTCCTCGAAAGAGACTTACTTTTGTCTATTTTTGGTAGCAGCTTCTATATCAATGCTCTGCCTATGGCACTTGCCGATGGGAAAAGCGTCAATTTTAAAGGAATTAGTGCCACCAAAAGGAAGGGAAAGTATTGGGTTGGTGTTGAACATAGGATTACCAATATTACTTGCTTTATGTATTTTAAGCTTGGCTTATTTTATATACTCTGAATATTCGGCAGAATCTATTGAACAGGTAAGTAAAAACGATCCTCTTTCTCTCACTTAACAAAATAATAAGCTGTTTTAAAAAGATCTTTCGTGGTAAAATGTACTTGTTTTCGTTATATGATATGTTTAAAGGGATTATTACAAACATTGGAACTGTAATTGATGACACCACCTGTTCCAACTCTAACCAGATTTTTTATATTAAGGCGCAGAATTTACCCTCTATACATGAGGGAGATTCAATAGCTTGCTCTGGTGTGTGTTTAACTATTATTGACATAATTAACGATGTATTCAAAGTCCAAGTGTCTCAAGAAACTATGAAGATTTCTAACTTAAATACGTGGAAGACAGAGAAAAAAATAAACCTAGAGCAAGCAATGAGATTAAGTGATAGGATCGATGGCCACTTGGTTCAGGGTCATGTAGATAAGACAGTACAAATTCTAGCAATCAACCAAAATTTGGATTCTCATGAAATCAAGCTATCGTGCCCGGAAGAACTAATTAAATTTGTTGCCAAAAAGGGATCTGTAACATTAGATGGAGTCTCTCTGACAGTGAATTCAATCACTGATCGAGAATTTGCAGTGAATATCATTCCCTACACATGGGAAAATACAACTTTTCAGTATAACAAAGTGAACGATTACCTGAATTTAGAAGTTGACATGATTGCTCGGTATTTAGACCAGCTAATGCAGCATAAACACAATTAGTTTTACAATCTTGTTATTTGCAACTATTATATCTTGAAGATCATAAATATACAATATGCTTTTTGATTGTCTAATTATCTTCATTATTGTTTTGTGCGTAATAATTTCAGTAACTAGAGGCTTTATAAAAGAATTATGCGCGCTAATGTTTCTGTTTTTGTCGGTTTTTCTAACAGCTAATCATTATGATTTCTTCGCTATAAATTATAGTAAATATTTCGACTCTAAAGCTACGCAGAACATACTTTCTACAATTTCCGCATTTATTATACTCAATCTTATATTTATGATAGTAAACAACTGGCTAATGTACATATTATCACCCATAAGGTTGGGATTAATCGATAGAGTGACTGGAATCTTTGTAGGGGCACTTAGAGGAATATTGCTTTCTTATGTACTATTCTTTGCCGTACACTTATATTGCTATACAGCGTATGACAAAAAAGAGGAGCAGTCTAAAATAGAAGCAGAAGATATATTACCTAATTGGATAATAAATTCGCATTCTTATCAGGCTTTATTTGCAACAGTAGAAGACATAGTTGATATGTATGTACCAGAGTCGTTGATACTAAAGATAAAGGAGATCGGCGGAGAAATTGCTGATCGAGAAAAGGCTGAAAATAATAAAAAAGAAGGGTAATATTGATGTTTATGAAATAGCAACTGATGATTTGATCTAGTGTAATTTTTTTGACCAGCATAACTTAACCCTTAATTCATTAGCATAGCCATTTTATTATGAATTAAGCTAAAAATCCTGTAGTATGTTAAAGCTTGAAGGGATATCTTGAAATATGGAAGTTATTGCAGAAAATAGAAAAGCAAGGTTTGAATATTTCATCTTAGAAGAATTTGAAGCAGGTATGGTTTTGTTAAGTAGTGAAGTTAAATCGCTAAGGGAAAGAAAAGCAAATATTTCTGATGCTTACGTTATCGAAAAAAACGGTGAAATATGGCTACACAATATGCACATTGCAGAATATAAAGCTGCAAACCGGAAAAACCATAAACCAAAAAGGGAACGTAAATTGCTTCTGCACAAAAAAGAGATAAATAAATTAATTGGCCAGATCAAAACTGCTGGAATAACTGTTGTGCCACTTTCAATTTATTTTAACGACAAAGGATTAGCAAAAACTAAAATTGCTATCGTGAAAGGAAAAAAACTTTACGACAAGAGAGCAACCATAAAACAGAGGGAGTGGGACCGTGAAAAAAGTAGATTGTCTAAAAATAATTTGTAGCAAAATATGTCTTTAAACCCAGTAATTTTCAGCATCGGTCCTGTCTCTATATATTGGTATTCCCTAGCATATGTTTTGGGTATAATGTTTGCATATTGGTATTTACATAAGCTGGACGACCAAAAAGTATTCACTAGGAGTTTTTACGATTCGTTGTTAACAACCGCTATTATAGGCATTATCCTTGGAGGTAGGCTCAGCTATATATTGATATATGATCCAGTTTTTTATGTGAGCAACCCTACTCAGATATTAAAGACCTGGGAAGGAGGTATGTCCTTTCATGGTGGAATTATAGGAGTTGTGCTTGCAGTAATAATTTCATGTAAAAAGCATAACATCCCTATATTTTACACATTGGACCTAGTTTTTTGTGGAGCTCCCATAGGTTTATTTTTAGGTCGTATAGGTAATTTCATAAACGGAGAGCTATTTGGCAGAGTTACAACTATGCCGTGGGGTGTGGTATTTCCAGAAAGTGGTGATGATTTTCTACGCCATCCAAGCCAGCTTTATGAGGCATTCTCTGAAGGGCTATTACTTTTTACAGCTGTAAATTTGCTGTTTTTCTTGACTAGAATAAAACTGTATCGCGGTGCATTGACCGGCATTGCGGTCATGTGGTATGGAATAGTGCGTTTTATAGTTGAGTTTTTCCGCGAACCAGACCATCAAGTTGGCTATTTATGGCTTGATTTAACTATGGGGCAGTGGCTTTCAGTGCCTATGGTTTTGCTGGGAATAATCGTATTTTTGAGTGCGTTAAATTTAAAATTTGGCGCGAGCATGGAGAAAGTTTGAAGAAATGATTGCTTACATAATTTTTAGCAGCGCATTGGATTAAATGCTAAAAACCCCTTGACAACCCTCGCCAATTTCATTACAATAACAATGAAGCTAATTATTTATCTTCTCTGTACAGATTAAACGACAAAAAAACTTAGTATATCTGGCGTCTCATGTTTAATTTTTTGCATTATATGCACCTCATGTCTTTTACATTGTTGTCTACATTATCGACTAGTGCTGTGAATTGCGCCTATTTGGGCGCTTAAAAAGATTAAAAAACGCCAACTGATAAAATGATAGTGAATAACTAGCTGCCCTAGGTTTCTTTTGTCTTTTTTTCTGTTTAGTAAATTTCTTAACGTTTATAATTGAGACTTCAAAAGCAACTGAGTCGCAGTTATTAGACGTTTAGAATAAGAGAACGCCATGTTTGAAAGTTAAATGTAAATAACTAGCCACCCACGGGGATTCTTTTGCCTTTTTTTTGATTTGGTAAATTTCTTAATGTTTATGGCTAAGCCGCGGTGGCGGTATGATGTAGGAAAACCTACCATAGATCCCAGTGTCACGCACTGGGATGACAGGAGAGGGACACTGGGATGACAGGAAATAGGATACTAGGGTGACACCCATAACCCTGTCATTCCAGCGCGTGACGCCGAGTTTTTATATTTATATAGTTTATAAAGTTAAGGAATGAGATCCCAGTGTCACGCACTGGGATGACACTATGGGTAGGCACTGGGATGACAAGAAAAGTGCACTGGGATGACACCCATAACCCTGTCATTCCAGCGCGTGACGCTGAGTTTTTATATTTATATAGTTTATAAAGTTAAGGAATGAGATCCCAGTGTCACGCACTGGCATTGGGGTGGGATGACAGGAGAAGGAGCTTGTATATACTTAGTTTTTACTAGATCTGGATATTCTAACTTACGATTTTGAATGTTTGCCGTTAGCTTGACATATTAAAATTGCATATGTCGATTGTTGTAAAATCACACAATTGCTCTGTAGGGCTGTGCCCTGTAATAATTACTACACCGTTTTGCTCAGAGCGTATTGAGATTAGATTCAGCACTAATTCACATGTTGCACTGTCAAGATTACAAAAAGGTTCGTCTATCAACCAAATGTTTGCATTGGAAATCAAAAGGCGAGCAAGCGCAACTCTCCTTTTCCAGCCTGCAGAAAGTTCGCCGTATCTAATATTAAGTACAGGTTGTAACTGTAAACAATAAATAGCTGCCATTATTAATTCTCTAGTATTTCGTATTCCCGCCCAGAATTCTATGTTTTGAGCAACAGTTAAGCTATCCTTGCAGGCGTTTTTATGACCTACGTAGACCATAGAAGGTATATAGGATCTTAGATCGTCATATATATCTTTTTCACAGTGCCTTATACTGCCTGATACTGGTGGCAAGAGTCCAGATAGACTTCTAATTAAGCTGGTTTTACCACTACCATTTGGCCCAGTGATTAAGATCTTCGATTTTGGCTTAGCTTTGAAACTAAGATTTTTAAATAATATTTTGTTATTGCGGGCGCAGGATAGATTTTCGCATTCAAGCATGAATTATCTGCCCTTTCCCTTATGTTTACCCTGAGTTGAAGCTTGAGCTTTTACAAATAGCTCCCAAAACCCTTTCTTACTGCCTTCTCTCTTCACTAACTGTGCAAAACGCTGCATTAAACCATTACCCATCATAACCATCTTTGTCCATTTACCCACTGGTTTTGCAATGTCAACTATTTCTAGATCTTCTTTATATTGCATATAATCTTTCTGACTCTCGCGTAGCATTTCTTGACGTTTCATCAGCTCTCTTTGCTTATCTTTTTGATATAATTCATTGAATTTCCTGTTTTCTTCCCACTCTTCTTTAAGGACTTTTTTAGGAAATATGACTTTCCTAACCCGATCTCTATATATTTTTCTAAAAAAAAGAAATGCTGCGACTGCAGCAAGTAATGTTATGTTATATGTGATAAACGGCATTTTTCATACTCAGCTTATTAGAAAGCGCCATTTATTATTATACCATAATTACAGAAATTTTGCAATTTTTTGCGTTAATAAAAAAACAACACTGCTCTATTTCAAAAATTGCAAAATACCCAAGTGAATGGGCTTGTGTGTAGTGAGGTTTATTTCTATACTTCCTAAAGAGAAGAGAAAGAATATGAACTGCTATAAAACTCACACGTGTGACGAACTGAGGAAGAACGATGTAGAAAAGAAAGTTACCCTCTCTGGATGGTTATACCGTAAGCGCGACCATGGTAATCTGATCTTTGTTGATTTAAGAGACTTCTATGGGGTTACTCAGCTAGTGTTCAATAATGATAAAGACTTTTTTGATGAGATCTCAAACTTAAAATCTGAAAGTGTGATTACTGTTACAGGGGTAGTCAAAGCTAGAACTGAAGATACGGTAAACAGCGCTGTTTCCACAGGGGAAATCGAGGTGGTAGTTAGCAGTCTGCAAGTTGAATCGGAAGTTGAGTTCCACCGTGATGAGGAAATAGCGAAAGAAGAAAGAAGCATATTGGCGAGCATTGCCGGTGAGCAAGAATACCCAGAAAATATGAGATTTAAATATCGGTTTCTTGACTTAAGGCGTGAAAAGACTCGCAACAATATTATCTTACGTTCACAAATTATTGCAGAGCTCCGCAGGTTCATGATAGAGCAAGGGTTTTTAGAAATTCAAACTCCAATACTAACTGCTTCGTCCCCTGAAGGTGCACGTGATTATTTAGTGCCAAGCAGACTAAATCCTGGTAAATTTTATGCATTGCCACAAGCTCCACAGATTTTTAAGCAATTGCTTATGGTTTCAGGGTTTGATAAATATTTTCAAATTGCACCATGTTTTCGTGACGAAGATGCAAGGGCTGATCGTTCTCCGGGAGAGTTTTATCAACTAGATCTTGAAATGTCTTTTGTAACTCAAGAGGACATATTCCAGGTTATTGAATCTACCTTATATAAAGTATTTGCCAAATTTTCTCGTAAATCAGTCGATAAAGATTTTCCGCGCATCACGTACAAGGAGGCAATGCTGAAATATGGCTCTGATAAGCCAGATCTGCGCAATCCATTATTAATCAGTGACGTTACAGAGGTTTTCCGTGATTCAGAGTTCAATATTTTCAAAAGCAATATCGAGCGTGGTATGGTGGTCAGAGCCATCCCTGCTCCTAAAACAGCAGAGGAACCACGCAGCTTTTTTGATAAAAAGATAGAACATGCACAAAAAGAATTCGGCGCCAAAGGTCTTGGATATATAACATTTGATGGAGATGGCATCGCGAAAGGACCAATTGCTAAATTCCTCGATGACAATAAGTTAAACCATATAAGAGAAGTAACGAACATAAAGCCTGGGGATAGTGTGTTCTTTGCTTCTGATAAAGAGAATGAGGCAGCAACAATCGCAGGAAAAGTGCGCTCTCTTTTAGGATCAGAATTAGGTCTTATAGATGACAATATCTTCAAGTTCTGTTGGGTTATTGATTTTCCATATTTTGTATATGATGATAAGAGCAAAAAAATCGATTTCTTTCATAACCCATTCTCCATGCCACATGGTGGCTTAAAAGATTTAGAGGAAAAAGATCCACTAGATATCCTTGCATACCAATATGATCTTGTTTGCAATGGGATAGAACTATCAAGCGGAGCAATTCGTAATAACAAACTGGATATCATGTATAAGGCTTTTGCCATTGCAGGCTATAGCAAAGAAGAAGTTGACACAAAATTCGGTGCACTCGTGCGTGCATTCAGATTTGGAGTGCCACCTCATGGTGGTATAGCACCAGGGGTTGACAGAATGGTTATGCTGCTTGCCGATGAGCCAAACATTCGTGAAGTAATCTGTTTTCCTATGAATCAGCAGGGTGAAGATGTTCTAATGGGCGCTCCTTCTGAAGTGGCCAATAAACATCTACGTGAATTATTCTTGAAGGTTATTGAATGATATATATTATAGCAAATAATGAATAACATCCAAAAAGCAATACTATCGGGCATAATCTGCAACATGGTTATATGGTATGAATTAACTCTATTTGGAGTTTTAACACATATAATAAGTGGGGTTTTCTTTCCTTCAGAAAGTGATTATTTAAGCACGATTAAATTCCTTGGTAGTTTTGCAATTGGATTTGGATTTAGACCACTTGGTGCATTTATTTTTGGCTACATTGGAGATAA
This sequence comes from Wolbachia endosymbiont of Atemnus politus, assembly GCF_013309895.1. NCBI lineage: Bacteria > Pseudomonadati > Pseudomonadota > Alphaproteobacteria > Rickettsiales > Anaplasmataceae > Wolbachia > Wolbachia endosymbiont of Atemnus politus. The sequence continues at coordinate 11,421 of NZ_JAAXCS010000016.1, forward strand.
ATATGGCAGAAGAAAGATTTTACTGGCTTCCGTCATATTAGCTTCGATATCATCTACTGCAATTGCAGTTATACCAAGTTTCAAAGAAATAGGAATATTTTCTCCTATGTTACTTCTGCTTTGTCGTATAACACAAGGAATGGCAGCAGGCGGAGAAACGAGTATCAACTCGGCTTTTTTAATAGAGCATTCGATCGATAAAAAAGATCTAGGTTTTTTAGGCAGCATGAAAGCTTTTAGTGGTACTCTTGGTTCTATTACATGCTTTATAATGATAGCTATTTGCAAAAAGTTTACAGGTGAAAACTTTGAAATTTGGGGCTGGAGGTTGCTCTTCTATTTCTGCTTTGTTATGGGCGTAATAGGTTTTTTAATAAGATACATAATGGAAGAGAGCTTAGCATACAAAACTCACGATCAAAATAAAAGCTTATCTAATTCTCCATTCCTAGAATTGGTCAAGAACTATAAAAGAGCATTTGTAATAGCAATTGGACTTGGCATTGCCCAGAATGCAATTGTTTATTCAGCAATCATGTTTTACAACATATCTGTAAAAGAACTTACCCTGTCAGGCATTGATATTAAAAATTTAGTAAGGGTTGTAGTTGAAATTATATTTGGAACATCTGCAGTGCTGTTTGCAATACTGTCTGACAAAGTTGGGAGGAAAAACGTGATGATTCCTATATTAATAGTTTTAGCTTGCGTCAGTTTACCGGCGCTTTCGCTACTGTCCTATGATAACCACTATATTGTAGCACTCACTTTTCTATTGATAAGCATACCGATAGGTGCATCTTTTGGAATATATAATTCTCTTGCTTGCGAGTTATTTCCAACAAAAGTTAGGTGCACTGGCTTTAGCCTAGCACATAATATATCTGCAGGGATTTTTGGCGGTGTTTCCCCATCCATATGCATGTGGCTTATAGAAAAGACCGAAACAAAACTTGCAGCAGGTATCTATCTTACTGCCTGTGCATTAATTAGCTTAGTGTCTGTATTGCAAACCAAAGCCAAAGACAAAAAAGTTGATTGGTGAAATTTTTCTGTATCCATTCAGGGGCATGGTGAATATTGAAGCAAAAGTGGTGTCATTCCAGTGCTTGACACTGGAATCCAGTTTTTGGTAGTTTCATTTAAAATGCTGTATAGTGCACTTGTTTACAATCAATTTTGCTGGATCCCAGTGTCTAGGCACTGGGATGACACCCTTTGTTATAAACTTACTTTTACTCCATGGTTATCTTTTTATGTTACCTTGTCCACCCTATTTTGTCACCCCGCTGAACAGATACATTTTTTCTTTAATAATAATCTCTCATATTTTAATCGCGCCTTAGACCTAGTTACAGTGCTGGCTTTATTGATAAGTGAACCTAGTTTGCTATTTAGCAACCAGAGCTAAAAAATATTGATTCCCTTCCCGCTTAGGTGCTAATTCCACCTTTGCAATATCTTCAGTGTCTCTAATTAATCGTTCTAATTTTTCCACTCCAACCTCAGTGTTTATGAGCTCTCTACCTCTAAACCTCATTGAGACTTTGATCTTATGCCCATGTGTAAGAAAATCCCTTGCTTGACGCAATTTTGTTTCATAATCGTGATTGCTGATATTGGGGCCAAGCTTAATTTCTTTTATAGTTAATGTTCTTTGTTTCTTTTTCGCCTCATTAGCCTTCTTTTTTGCATCATACTTTTGTTTGCTATAGTCTAGGATTTTACATACTGGAGGGGTTGAGTCAGGTGCAATTTCCACCAAATCTAAACCGACATTTTGTGCGGATTCCAAAGCCCTTGCTATTGTCACGATTCCAACCATTTCACCATTTTGATTAACTAGACGTACTTCCTTGGCTGTGATGAATTCATTAATTCTGTTTTTATTATTCTTTTTGACTTGCAAATTTTAACTCCCTTAACTCAAATTAATATTTTTTAATAGCAATTCAGCGGCTTTTTCACAAGAAAAAGACTCCTGTTTTTCCGATCCTAAATTTCTCACTGACACAGTTTTGCTTGCAACTTCATTCTTGCCTACAACCCATAATATAGGAACCTTGTTTGAACTATGCAAGCGTATCTTATAACTAATCTTTTCATTGGTCAAATCGGTCTTAACTCTAACACCTTGTTCTTTTAAAACGTTGCTAATTTCTTTAGCATAATCGTCAGCTTCATTTGTGATGGTTAGAATAGCAAGTTGGGTTGGAGCAAGCCACAGTGGAAATTTTCCTGCATAATGCTCTATCAGAATTCCAATAAAACGCTCGAAAGTTCCAAGAATTGCTCTATGCAACATAACAGGGTGATGCTTTTGCCCGTCTGCTCCTATATAAAAAGCTCCAAGACGTTCTGGCAAAATGAAATCAACTTGCAACGTTCCACATTGCCAACTTCTGCCTATTGCGTCTTTCAAAACAAACTCTAACTTTGGCCCATAAAATGCACCTTCACCAGGGTTTAGTTCATAACTTAACCCTGTTTTTTTGACAGCTTCAAGCAGTGCTTCTTCAGCTTTATTCCACACTTCATCGCTTCCTGCTCTAACGTTTGGACGGTCTGAGAATTTCACAGAAACTTCGTTGAATCCAAGCTCTGAGTATACTTCTTTTAAAAGGTCACAAAATTTCACAGTTTCAGAATTGATTTGTTCTTCCATGCAAAAAATGTGTGCATCGTCTTGCGTAAAACCACGTACTCGCATCAGTCCGTGCAATGAACCTGAGCTTTCATTCCTATGGCACGTGCCAAATTCTGCCATACGTATCGGTAAATCACGATAGCTTTTGGTATGAGAGTTAAAAATCTGCACGTGGCAAGGGCAATTCATGGGTTTTATTGCTAGCTTTTTACTCTCAAATTCATCAACAATAAACATGTTTTCACGAAACTTATCCCAATGCCCCGATTTCTCCCACAGCTCCTTGCTTACCAGGATAGGGGTTTTTACCTCAGAATAACCATTATTTATTAATTTTTTCCTTATATAGGATTCAAGAATGTTATATAAGGTATACCCTTGTTCATGCCAAAAAACTTGTCCCACAGCTTCTTCTTGAATGTGAAATAAATCCATATCCTTGGCGATTTTGCGATGGTCTCGTTTTTCGGCTTCCTCGAGGCGTTTGAGATAAGTATTCAGTTCATCCTTATTTCTCCATGCAGTGCCATATATTCGCTGCAACATTGGACCCTTAGAATCACCACGCCAGTATGCTCCTGCAACTTTCATAAGTTTAAATGCTTTAACTCTGCCAGTTGAAGGAGAGTGTGGACCGCGACATAAATCAACAAAATTACCTTGTCTATAAACAGTGAGATCTTCACCTTCTGGTATGGAGGAGATAATATTAACCTTATATTTTTCACCTATATTACTAAAAAAATCAATTGCTTGCTTACGAGTCCAGACTTCTCGGACAAATCTGTGGTTACTTTTTATAATTTCTTTCATTTTCTTTTCTATCGCAGCAAGATCATCCGTGGTAAAGGCACGATCTGTAGCAAAATCATAGTAGAACCCATCCTGAATTGTTGGCCCGATAGTAATCTGAATATTAGGGAAAAGCTCTTTCACTGCCTGAGCCATTATATGAGCAGCATCATGCCTTATTATATCTAAACCCACTTCGTCACTGGACCGTATCACCTCTATCTCCGTATCAGATTGAATTTCACGTATATAACTCACCATTTATCTTCAAGGCAATTGCTTCTTTTAAAATGTCTGGTGGTAATATATCAAAACCGGTCACTGTATTCCTCTACTTTTTGTTCAGTTGGAAAAGTAACTTTAATCATTATCGGACCTTTTTTCATCCAAAAGGATGTCATCCCAGTGCCCAGACACTGGGATCCAGCAAAGCTGATCGTAAACAAGCGCACTATACAGCATTTTCAATGAGACTACCAAAAACTGGATGCCAGTGTCACGCACTGGGATGACACCATTTGTTGTACTTTTGCCTTCAAAGCTGCAACGTCCGTATAGCTGTACGCGTGACCAGAAAGAAAGAACCAGTGTCACGCACTGGGATGACCTGGAAGGACGTTGGAGTGACAGAGCTTTAATATTATAACTTTTTAACATTAGTAATACGGTCTATTCTTCTTTAACCTAAGTGCAATTGCTTCTTCCCAAATTTCACCATTGCGCAATAACTTTTCTTTATTATACATTAGCTCCTCTCTTGTTTCTGTTGCAAACTCAAAGTTGGGACCCTCAACAATTGCATCGACTGGACATGCCTCCTGGCAAAGTCCGCAATATATACACTTTGTCATGTCAATATCATAACGCGTAGTGCGGCGACTGCCATCTTTTCTTTCCTCTGCTTCAATAACTATTGCTTGGGCAGGGCAGATAACTTCACATAATTTGCAAGCTATGCATCGTTCTTCACCATTTGGATATCTACGCAATGCATGCTCACCGCGAAACCTTGGGCTTAGAGGTCCCTTCTCCATAGGATACCTTAGCGTGACCTTCGGCTTGAACATATATTTCAATGTAATAGCGAACCCTTTAATCAACTCTATAAAGCAAGCTAATCTCTTGAGCATAAAGTATTTAAATTCTGCATTACTGATTATAAAGCATATTACCAATTTTAGGAAGGCTTTTTTCTCATACTCAACTTTGAACCGTATTCAAATCAATTACCTTCATTCCTACTACATTATATCCTGAGTCAACGTGTAAAATTTCTCCGGTGGTACCGCTACTTAAGTCACTTAATAAATAAAGTGCTGCCTTTCCAACATCTTCTATTGTGGTGTTACGCCTAAGTGGAGAATTGTTTCTATTCCATTCTGATATGAAGTGGAAATCACTTATTCCAGAAGATGCTAAAGTTCTGATTGGGCCAGCAGAAATTGCATTTACTCTGATATTTTGAGGGCCAAGATCGCACGCTAGATATTTTACGCTTGCCTCGAGTGCTGCTTTACATAAACCCATGACATTATAATTTGGCATGACTTTTTCAGCACCATAATAGGATAAAGTAAGTAAACTACCACCATTTGGCATTATCTTTTCAGCCCTTTGTGCTAAAGCAGTGAAAGAATAGCACGATATATGCATTGCGTTGAGGAAGTTGTTCAGTGAAGTGTTGACATATCTGCCACTTAGTTCGTTCTTATCAGAGAATGCAATCGCGTGTACCAAAAAATCGAGAGTGCCCCATTTTTTTTCTATTACCTTTAAAACATCACCTATAGTTCCTTTATTTGCAACATCACAGTGTAATATTAGTTCTACATTTAATTCATCTGCTATTGGTAACAATTTTTCTTTTATTGCTTCATTCTGATAGGTGATTGCAAGTTCTGCCCCATGCTCCGAGAGAGTTTTTGCTATACCATACGCTATTGACCTCTTATTTATTATTCCGGTTATTAACCCCTTTTTGCCTTGTAATAGACTCGTTGCCATAGAACCATTTATTTTTTTACAATTTGGAATATTAACTAGATAAAGTCAAGATGTTACTTGCATAAAAGCAGATTGGCATAACGCTGCGAGTCCTTAAGTCATAAACATTAAGAATTTACCAAACGAAGAAAAAAGTGCCCCTTCTCCTATTATCCCAGTGCTCTCTATAG
>NZ_JAAXCS010000155.1:0-2515 GCF_013309895.1 Wolbachia endosymbiont of Atemnus politus
AGGTCAAAAACAAGTTTTGAGTCAGAAATACCCTGAATGACATGATAATAAGATTGGCGGGGGTTGTCAAGGAATTTTTATGCCAGTTAGCTACTTGGATTTTGTAGGTCTATGTTAGCTGTAAAATTTGACATTAGCTGCTGATAGTTGGAATATTAGTAGAATAAGAATTACTCAAAAAGCATGCATAAATATGACGTAGTGGTGGTAGGTGGTGGTCATGCCGGGTGTGAAGCAGCTGCGGCTGCGGCTCGCCTTGGTGCAAACACGCTACTTATAACCCATAGAATTTCAACCATAGGAGAAATGTCCTGTAATCCAGCAATTGGAGGAGTTGCAAAGGGTGTTGTAGTCAGGGAGGTTGATGCTCTTGATGGAATAATGGGCAGAGCAATCGATCAAGCCAGCATACACTCAGTCATTTTAAACAGCAGCAGAGGCGCAGCGGTGTGGGGCCCACGCGCACAGGCAGACCGAAAATTATACAAGAAAGCAATACAGGAAATTATTCTAAACTATAGCAATTTGGCGGTACAAGAAGAATCAGTTGATGATTTTCTTATCGAAAATAATAGCAATGGAGAGCCGTATATCAAAGCCGTTGTAACAAGCTCAGGCGAGCGTATACTGGCGAGTAAAGTCGTTTTAACTACAGGGACTTTCCTGCAAGGTGTGATCCATATAGGTGAACAAACAACCCCTTCAGGAAGAATGGGGGATAAGTCTGCAATAGAACTTGCAAATACGTTGAAGAAATATAATTTTAAACTAGGCAGGTTGCGTACTGGAACCCCGCCAAGGCTCAATCGTAGCACTATAAATTGGTCAATATTGCAAGAGCAAGTAGGTGATAATCCACCTAAGTCGTTTTCTTATCTCACAGAAAGAATTAACCAACCTCAGGTTTCGTGTTTCATTACTCATACTAATGAAAATACACACAGAATAATTCGAGAGAACCTTCACAGGTCAGCTTCCTCATATCTAAGCAACGTTGTTGCACCAAGATACTGTCCATCCATTGAAGCTAAAGTGAATAAATTTGCAGAAAAAAGTAGTCACCAAATATTCCTAGAACCAGAAGGGCTCGATGATAACATTATATACCCAAATGGAATCTCAAATTCATTGCCCATCGAAGTGCAGCGTAAAATGATAAGGAGTATCCAAGGGCTTGAAAATGCAGAGATATTAAGGCCTGGATATACAGTTGAGTATGATTATATCGACCCACGAGAGCTATTTCACACTCTCGAAACTAAAAAAGTTAAAGGTCTATATTTTGCCGGTCAAATTAATGGTACTACTGGATATGAAGAAGCGGCAGGGCAGGGGGTTATCGCCGGAATCAATGCAGCGCTCTCTGCATCTGGAAAAGAAGAAAACTTTGTTCTCCATCGCACAGACTCGTATATCGGTGTAATGATAGATGATTTAGTCACAAAAGAGGTAACTGAGCCTTATAGATTATTCACCTCACGCGCAGAATATAGGCTAGCAATCAGATCAGATAATGCAGACAGGAGATTAACACAAAAAGGTTATGACATTTCCCTTGTTTCGCATAAGAGATACTCTGTTTTACAAAATAAGCTTAAATCCATCAAGCACCTTGAAGAGAGGTTGGGGAACCTGACAATTACTCCTGAACAGCTAAGATCCTATGGTATTAAGATATCCTATGATGGAATAAGAAAAACAGCACTAGATCTGCTTAGCTACCCGAATATTGATTGGAATAAATTACAAGAAATATGGCTGGAGTTAAACAGCGTCACACGCTGGAATGACAAAGTGGGGCATTGGAATGACATCGAAACGGATAATATAACTAGGGATGAAATATATGAAGCAGTTGCGATTGAAGCAAAATACAGACCTTACCTAATCAGGCAAGAAGCAGACATGAAGTTTTTACGAGAAGAAATTAACACTCAAATTCCAATCAATTTCAATTATTCACAAATTAAAGGCCTGTCAAGTGAGGTAATAGAAAAGTTGCAGGCGATAAAACCGGCAACAATTGGCATTGCAAAGCAAATACAAGGCATCACTCCAGCAGCGGTAGTTAGCATATTGGTGTATTTGAGAAACAGGAAAACGAGTAAGGTGGCTAATTGAAGGTTTTGCTTGACAAAAATCACAACAATAATTGCACTACTAAAGTAGTGTAAGAGTCACCTTTATAGCATATCTAACTAGACATTCAAGTTTGTAAAAGCAGGTTTATGATTATATCTGTAATTATAAATTAAACCAGTGTGCAACTTTTGAACTTTTATATGATATATAGTTGATATCTCTGGGGCTATATATTTCCATGGGGGGAAATCTTTTGGTCTACTGCCCCTCATTATATACCTTATTGCATTAATCTGATATTGTACTTTCTTGGCCGCCCTATTGCTCCTTGTGCAACATGAGGCTCTAAAATTTTCCATTCCTTATCACTTATATCACTTGGATACAATTTTACCTCCTATCTACTAATTTATCTCATCATATTCTTTTCCTC
>NZ_JAAXCS010000156.1:0-2444 GCF_013309895.1 Wolbachia endosymbiont of Atemnus politus
TATATAAAGACTTAAAAAACGAAATGAGTAAAAGTAGAAAAGGCTTTGACTCAAAAAATGATCAATATATTTGTAAATTAAGAAAAGATAGAGGAACGTCACCAAATTCAATGATGAAGTCTGTACAAACAGCACAACAGTTGCAACACTCCAGATAAAAAAATGTTAAACACCTTACTAAAGTATAAACTTAGATAAATCTAGCTGCTTTGAGATCGATTCGAGTTTATTTTTCACATATTTGCCGTCTACAACAAATTTTTCACCGTTTTTCTCAGAAGCGATAAAACTTATTTCATCTAAAAGCTTCTCCATGATAGTATGGAGCCTTCTTGCACCTATATTTTCCACTTGTCTATTAACTGTAAACGCTATTTCAGCTATGGTTTCGATACCATCATTGGTGAACTCAAGTGTCACATTCTCTGTTTTCATTAGAGCTATGTATTGCTTTAACAAACTAGATTCAGGTTCCTTTAATATTTTTATTAAATCTTCTTGAGTAAGTGCCTTAAGTTCTACTCTAATCGGTAATCTACCCTGCAGTTCTGGTAAGAGATCGGATGGTTTAGCCTGATGAAAAGCACCAGATGCAATAAATAATATATAATCCGTTTTTACATGGCCATATTTGGTTGAAACAGTTGTTCCTTCAAGCAGTGGTAATAAGTCACGTTGTACCCCTTCTCTATTCACTTCCCCTTTTACCTCTGTACGTGCTGCAATTTTATCTATTTCATCTAAAAATACTATGCCTTCATTGGCAACAAGATCAATAGCTTTTTTGATTATCTTCTCTTCATCCATTAACCTTTCACTTTCTTCGTTAATCAATATTTCTCGTGCCTCTCTTACCTTAACCGTAATAGTTTTTGTCTTTTTGCCTCCATTAAACATCTTGCCCACTAGCTCTGTTACATTTACCACGCCAACTTGTCCACCTGGCATGCCTGGTATATCAAAAGCTGGCAACATGCCCTTGCTTTCTCTGACATTAATGGAAACTTCCCCGTCTTCAAACTCTTTATTTCTCAATCTCTTCATGAAAATCTTCTTACTTTCTTCGGTTGCATCTTCACCAACCATAGAATTGACTATTATCTTCTCGGCCAAATCTAAAGCTTTTGTAGCTAAGGCTTTACGTGCTTTCTCTTTAACTAAAACTATTGCTGCATCAACTAAATCACGTATTATCGAGTCAACATCACGTCCAACATATCCTATTTCAGTAAATTTCGTTGCCTCAACTTTGATGAATGGCGCACCTGCAAGCCTTGCCAAGCGACGAGCTATTTCAGTTTTACCAACTCCCGTATGACCAATCATCAGTATATTCTTAGGTATAATTTCGTCACGCAAAGGAAGAGGAACTTTGTTGCGACGCCAGCGGTTTCTCAGTGCAATAGCAACAGCACGTTTTGCATCATTTTGCCCGATTATGAACCTATCCAATTCTCTAACTATTTTTTGTGGCGGCAGATTATCCAATAAAACTTGTGCAACGTTATCAACTTGAGCACTGCTACTATTTGAATCAAAGCCATTCTCAGCATCTTTATGGAGATCATTTTTTTTATTATAGGTACCACTACTACAAGACTGTTCTCCTGAAAAAGGAGAGGATTTACTAGAGAAATTAGTACATAAAATTTTTTGTTCAGAAGACATATTATTCTCCTATTTTTTCAATAACTACATTATGATTTGTATAAACACATATGTCAGCTGCTATTTTCATGGCTCTTTTTGCAATCTCCTCTATTGACATTCCTTCAACGTCAATTAAAGCTCTTGCTGCAGATAGAGCAAAATTTCCTCCAGAACCAATAGCTGCAATTCCATCCTCAGTTTCAAGAACATCACCTGTTCCTGTAATCACCAACAAAATAGATTTATCTGCAACTATCATCATAGCCTCCAATTTTCTCAAGTATTTATCCATTCTCCAATCTTTCGCAAGTTCAACACATGCTCTCATTAATTGCCCTGGATGCTTGTCAAGTTTAGATTCTAGTCTTTCAAAGAGAGTAAATGCATCAGCTGTTGCTCCAGCAAAACCAGCAATTACGGAATCACCAGAAAGACGCCTGACTTTTTTTGCTCCAGATTTTATAACAGTGTGACCCAGTGAAACCTGTCCATCACCTATTACTACTACATTTTTATCTTTTCTAATTGACAGTATGGTGGTTCCATACATTTTATTACTATCATGTTGAATCATTTTTCTGTCACTTTAATTCATTATACTGTAATCGTTAGTTAAATATGTTTAGTTATAGCTTATAATATAGTACATTCCTTAAAGTGCAGATGCAAAACATAATTCGCCCAAATTTAGAAAAAAGTGTAAATAACTGGTTTGAGGCAAAATTTAACGGTCTTATATTGCCGCTCTATAGCTCTATGGACCTTAGAAACTCCGGCTACAAAATCGCCCCTAT
>NZ_JAAXCS010000157.1:0-2438 GCF_013309895.1 Wolbachia endosymbiont of Atemnus politus
GTTGATCCTGCAGGTCAAAAACAAGTTTTGAGTCAGAAATACCCTAATTGCCATGATAATGAGATTGGCGGAGGTTGTCAAGGGATTTTTAGTCCCTGTTTTCAAATCATAATGTTCGTGCAATTTTAGTAGCAGATTGATTAAATCCGTATTATTATCTAGTAGATGCTATATAAAACATGACTCTTAAAAAGCTCAATCTACACTTAGTATCAGATTCAAGTGGTGAAACTGTTATATCAGTTGCAAAATCAGCCCTAAAGCACTTTCGTTCTGTAGAAACGATCGAGTATGTTTGGTCTTTTGTGAAAAAAGAAGAACAAATTGATAAAATTTTGGAGGAAGTCAATAAGAAAAGCGATGAACACCACTTCGTTATATGCACCATTACTGATGATGAGCTAAGAAAGTATCTAAAAGATAACTGTATAAAATTGAAAATTCCCTATAGAGCAATATTATCACATATTATTAGAGAAATTTCTTCCTATCTTGAAATTGAAAAAGACGAAAAACTTGACTTACATACTGAGATAAACAATGAATATTTTCAGCGCATTGAGGCAATAAATTACACTATTAATCATGACGACGGACAAAATATTCAAGATATTGATAAAGCAGATATAATCTTGATTGGAGTTTCACGTACATCAAAATCTCCTACCAGCATGTATTTAGCTTATCGGAGCTATAGGGTTGCAAATATTCCTTTTATTAGTGAAGTACCCTTCTATGTTGACTTAACAAAGTTAAGGAACAAACTGACAATAGGGCTAACAATAGATGCAAGTAGGCTAGTGGAAATACGCAAAAATAGGCTTACTTCAATTAACAACGAAAATAATAATGTTTATGCCGATCCCAAGAAAGTAGAAAAGGAAATTAAAAAAGCAGAGGAACTTTTTAGACAAAACAATTGGCCAATTATTGATGTAACGCAAAAGTCGATCGAGGAAGTATCAGCAACGATCGTGCAGTATTTTAATAAAATATGAGGGATTTATCGATTGACTAACTCTTGGCAAGTAACCATAATATAAAGTAATTTGGTTCTTGTTATAAGTATGAAAGTTAAAGGTTCACTAAAATCCCATCGTAACAGAGATAAAAACTGTAAAGTTGTGAGAAGGGGTGGTAAAATTTACATTATAAATAAAGTAAAGCCAAGGTGCAAAACCCGCCAGGGTTCTTAAGTGTGCTAATTTTGGGACAAAAGGGGGAGTTACAGTGGTCATGGTACAGTGTTAGTTGTGTATTTCAGATATAAGTGCTTAGTCTTCCATAAAGGGGCTAAGCTGTAGCTGGGGTGTTTAGTTTTTTGTTCACCTTTTCGTGTTATATGTTTTCCAATTTCTTATATGTGAAAATATGGTGGTTGTCTCTAAAAAAAGGAAAAAGTTACTGTATTTAAGCACAGCTTTGCTTATTTCTTCTCTTACACTATATTTCAGCATCAGCACAATCACGGGTAACCGTGGCTTATTAGTATTAATGGACTTAGAAAAAGAGATAGAGTACAAAAAACTTTTGCTAAAGACTATCTCTTTTGAAAAGGAAAAGTTGAGCAATAAAGTGTTTGGTTTATACGAAAAAAGCTTAGATTTAGATCTGCTTGATGAACAAGCAAAAAATGCTTTGGGTTATGTGAGTCCTAAAGAGCTAATGGTTGTTCTTGATGTGGAATAGCAACATCTTTAAACAAAAGAAAAAAACTGCTATAATCCAGGTGCAAGCATTATAAACGAGATGAAAGTGAAAAATATTTTATTAGCACTCTTAATACAGGCTATGTTTGGGTTGTCATCATTTGCAGCTGACCCTATTTTACTCAACTGCATTGAAACTCCAGAGATATATGAACTTGATGCAAGGCCAAAAATTTTTAACCCTTCAAATAATTTAAGGAGAAAGCCTGGTTCTCCAAACAGTGCAGTTGGGGAATTAATACATATAGTAGGCAGAATTACTGATATAAACTGCTTACCAATACAAAATGCTGCAATTTCTATATGGCATGCAAATGCATTTGGGATTAATCACTATGATGAGGATATAGAGGATAATCAATTAGATTCAGATTTTGCTGGGTCAGGAAGATCTATAGCGAACAATCTTGGCTATTATAATTTTATTACGATCATGCCAGGCAGAAGCGGCGATAGGGCACCACATGTTAACTTTTTAGTTCAACATCCAGATTTTCCAGAATTTACAACACAAATGTTTTTTAGTGAATATAATTGTGACAATTGTGCTGATTCTGTCCTTGAAGACTTCGTTGATAGCGGGCTTGCAAGTCTTCTAATAGCACCGTTTACCTATAATGATCAAGTTATAAAAACCTATACGTTTAATATTACCTTGGGTGGGTATAATAAATTCTCTGGTAAGAAATAAAACTCTCGTACGAAAGTTCACCTAGCAGAGCTATTATG
>NZ_JAAXCS010000158.1:0-2386 GCF_013309895.1 Wolbachia endosymbiont of Atemnus politus
CCCGCAGAGTGGTAGTTAAAAACGTAATTGGCTTATTGAAAAGGTTTAAAATCATCTCCGATAGATATAGAAATCGACGAAAACGTTTTGGCTTAAGATTTTGCCTCTATTCACAATTTTGAACTCCTTATATGAATTTTGAAAGAAGTCTACTGCCAAATCTTTTCCTATTTGTTGCAAATATCCTTTTATAAATCCGACTGTTTGTCTTAAACCAATTCTAAAGAGATTGACGATTATATGCACCAAAATTACGACTTTATCACTATAAATATAGTTGCCACCCTGCATTTTTGGACCATTTTCATACCAATTTTCAATTGCTTCGTTAATGAAGTGAAAAATATTTCCCCTTTTTTCAAGGAATTTGTTATATTCTTTTTGGTTACTGACTTTCATTTTCTGTGGCATATTTTTTCTTTAAGCAGTTAAATGGCTATTTTATAATGAATTTTGTCAGAACTGCTAGTTTTTCTGAACGCTATGCAACAAAGCCCGCTGGGATCCAAACAGGAATGACAAACAAATAGGTGCTGGAATAAGGTGGTAAGATGTCATTTAAGTAGCTTGACACTAGAGTCCAGTTTTCTTTACAATCCCCTTCGTGAAAGAACAAAAATGCTTATTTGTCACTATAGCCGGGTTACCAAATGCTGGGAAGTCTACGCTGATTAACAGCATCGTAGGTAAGAAGATTGCAATTGTTACTCCCAAAGTGCAAACAACTAGGACACAAATAAGAGGCATTGCAATATGCAATGAAACACAAATTATCTTTACTGATTCTCCAGGAATCTTTTCGGCAGAAACGAAACTTGAGAAAGCTCTAGTCAAATCTGCATGGTCAGCAATCAAGGGTGATGACATCACTTTGTTGCTCGTTGATACGAGCAATTACTTGAAGAATATAGAGAGAATCAAAACCATATTTGCGCGACTGCAACGCACAAAAGGCAGATGCATTTTGGTTATCAATAAGATTGATCTAGTAAAGAAACCTGAACTGAAGATGGCATATGAACATCTGAATTTGCTTTATAGATCTGAAAAGATTTTTACGATATCGGCACTAAAGAGTGATGGACTTTCTGATTTGATGAATTACTTGTCTGAAATTGCGCCAGTGAGTCCTTGGTTTTATGGAGAAGACCAAATAACCGATTCCTCAACAAGTTTTTTATCAGCAGAAATCACAAGGGAAAAATTATTCTTGAATTTACGTGAAGAATTGCCATATTCTACAGCTGTCATAACTGAACAAATTGAGGAGAAAAAAGATAAGAGTTTAGTCATAAAGCAGGTCATATTTGTGCTGAGAGATAGTCATAAGAAAATAGTGCTAGGGAAGGATGGCAGTAATATTAAAAAAATTGGCATCGAGGCACGTGTTGAGCTGGAGAAATTGTTTGAGTGTAAAGTTCACCTATTTTTATTCGTGAAAATACGGCCTTGGACTGACCGCCCTGAGGAGTATATAAGCGATGCTTAATTCTTTATTGGTATTTGATATTGAGACTATACCAGATGTAAACTCTTGCAAGAATTTGCTCAATATTAGTGATGATAGTAGTGTAGAAGAGAAAAGAGATGCATTGACAAAGTATCACCTCGAAATAACAAACGGGCAAAATCCTTTTCTTCGTCAGCCCTTTCACCGCGTTGTGGCTATCAGTTTTTTACTTTGCATTATAAGCTGCAGAAATGGTTATGAGGTGTTCACGCTGCAAGAAATTAGATCTGGAGGGACACTAGATTCCAGTGAAAAAGAGCTGGTGAAGGGATTTTTCAATTATATGTCAGAAAAAAGACCGAGGTTGGTCTCATTCAATGGGCGTACTTTTGATATGCCGGTGCTAAAATACCGTGCTATGGTTCATGGCATTCAAGCGGAATATTTTTATAAAGCTGGTGATAAGTGGAATAGCTATAATCAGAGATATAGTAGTGATTGGCATTGTGATTTGCTTGAAACCCTCTCAGATTTTGGAGCCTCTGCGAGAGTAAAAATGCATGAGGTTTGTGCGGCGTTTAACCTTCCTGGTAAAATCGGAGTTGATGGGTCACAAGTTGTGAGCTTATACGACAGTGGCAAGATACAAGAAATTCGAGATTATTGTGAAACAGACGTAGTTAACACTTATTTGATTTACTTAAGGTTCATGCACCATCAAGGAAGAATCACTACTGAAAGTTACAATAAAAGCGTAGAAGAGCTACTTTTGGAATGTGAGAAAAAGGCACACCTAAGAAAATTTAAAGAGGAGTGGGAAATAACCTGTGATGGAAAGTTTTATATTGAATTTAAGGGTAACTGAACAGATACCTTTTTTCTACTTAGTAAATTTTTAATAGACCTCTTGCATAACAAACTTTTAGCAGCACATTG
>NZ_JAAXCS010000159.1:0-2383 GCF_013309895.1 Wolbachia endosymbiont of Atemnus politus
TTTAATTCCTTAACTTTCTGATTTCATCGAGGGAGAGGTCAGTGGATTCAGCTATCAAGTCTACAGATACGCCAGCTTTAAGTAGGTTTTTAGCCACAGCAATTTTAGCTTTCATTTCACCTTTTTCTTCGCCGATTTGGATGCCTTCTAGTCTACCTTCTAGTTTAGCATCATCAAGACGTTGTTCCAAAATAGCCTTCTCTTTCTGTACACTCAGTATTCTTTCCTCATATGCGATCAAATCTTTTTCATTCCAGCGAAATCTGTCTAATTCATCATATGCTAACTTTATTATTGGAGCTTCTGCTGCTATCTTTTTCAAATCTTCTTCAGTTGTTTCTTCTGCGTATTTAAAAAAGAAACACCCTCTCTCTGTAGTATTCTCCAACTGCTCTACCTTATTTTTTGTAAATTTAGGCAACTCAATAAAGACAAATTGTAAATCTTTCAAGTAATGACCATTGGTTTTGATATCCCGTATATTATGAGTAGAAATATAGTCAACTTCTTCAGGCAGAAGGTTACAATTGGAAATAGCAATAAAGAAGACTTTCTGAAGATCAATGTAATTACCAGATTTATCTAATTGCCGAGAGTAAGCCTTAGCAGCATAAAGTTGAGCACGTTTTTCAAAGCCTTTATCACGGGCGAGCTGCATTTCAATGACAAATCTATTACCAATAGAGTCCTTGCAAAGAACATCAACAATGCTTTGCTTGTCAGAGGCAATTTCAGGATCCATGATAGTACTGAGGAATTCAATTTCTATTATTTGATCAGAAGTAAAAAAGTCCAAGATATCGTTGAGGAAGTGAATGAGGATATTTTTATTCTTTTCAGAACCAAATATTTTTTTAAAGCTAAGGTCGTTTTTTGGATCTAGGAATTTAGAAAAAGCCATGAGAGATTCACTTAAAAACCATTAATAATTATACACAATTCTGAAGGAATATTCAAGTTTTTTATCAAAATCTTAGTTTTTTAAACTTTGTAAAGAAAAAAACGCCCTTCATAGACGACCTTAGAATAGCATTTCATACTTTGTATGTCCTTTTCAATTGCTTTGCAGCGTCAATTAACTGTTGATCACTCATAGTTATCTTTCTCACTCTATAATTAATATTATAACTTCTTTTTCTAAAAATGCTACTAAATTTAATTAACTATGTTTTCAATTCTTCTGTTTCTCTTAGCTATACTACTAAGCAACTTTCATCCCCTTTGCAGCTGAATTAGCTGTATACTTTCTTTAGGGGAAGATACATTACTCGATGGAGGACCTGCTATATCACCAGGCTTTAAACCTTCCACTGCTGCTTCAACTCCTTCTGAAACTTTTTTAGATGAGCTCATTTCTTCAGAACATATCAATTTTCCAGATCTGGTAAAAAACCCTTGTTCTACGGCTTCTTTAACTAATAATCCTCCAAATCGACAATTCTTTCCTATTTCTTCGTTATAACTTTTTAACCTTTTCCACTTCTCTTGATCACTCACTTCTACCCTTACTATGTCTCTATTTTGTTTATCAGGATACAATCTAACTTCTAATTCTTCCACACTTGTGTGAAAAGTTAATACTATATCGCTATCATCTGCAAAGTCTGTATAATGCCTTATGCCATTTACCGTTATAATTTCTACTTCACCCGATCTTTACTACATTTCTTCCATATCCTATTTCTCCCTGAGTTAGTCCTAGATCCCTTGCTCCATGTCCTCTGAATATTCTAAATAGAGAGTTGAATTATCCACTTTTGCATCTTTTACCTTACCAGTAGCTGCATTTTTAACAATCTCCATAAACTCTAAAGTAGAATTAACATAGTTTTCATAGGCTCTTTTCATACTAGTTTTATGATCTTTAAATTCTACTTCCAGCCTATCGATCACAAGTATACTATCTATATCATACGACACCGCTCCTCTTGACACTAAATTACATACTATATCACTAGCAACTTTGGGATTTTTTTCTAACTCACTAATTTCTTTTATTCTTTTCATCACATAATCGGTAAAACTACGCTTATTCCCATGCACCTTCCCACCTTGACTAGAAAAATTAAACCTTACTCCAAACTCTATAGCCTTAACTACAACTTGTTCTAGTTGACTCATGTTTTGAGCTTTATCTACCCAGTGTAAGAAAGTTTTCAACTTCTTCTGCTGGCCTGGTATTAAATTATCCCAGAGAGTTTTGGATTGGAACAAATGTTCTTTACCATTTGTAGCCAGCAACCTCTTAACCCTCGATAACACTTTCTTATCCTTTATATTAGAAGCAGCTTCATACTCTAGAAGAATATTTGCACTTTGTAAATCACCAATAGTAGCAGCATAATCTAAAGGTGTTTTCCCCTTGATATCCCTGATATTAGGG
>NZ_JAAXCS010000160.1:0-2383 GCF_013309895.1 Wolbachia endosymbiont of Atemnus politus
TTTCTCTTGTCCACCACCAGCTATAATTGGCTCTATTGTCAGCTTCTTATTGAATATTAATACTCCACTGCCTGCTATACCGTCAAATTTGTGAGCAGATAAAGTGAGTAAATCTACTCCTAAATCCTTCATGTTAACTTCAATTTTCCCAACACTTTGAGCAGCATCAGTGTGACAGATTGCTCCGAATTTACGCGCTATTTCAGCTATTTCCGTAATAGGCTGAATAACCCCAGTTTCGTTGTTGGCCACCATAACTGAAACTATTACTCTATTTTCCTCAAGTTGGCTTAGAATCTTTTCTAGCTCTGAAAGATCAACGACACCTTCTCGATTGACGGGTATTATATGTGGATTACATACAGAATTAAGAATTGAATGATGTTCTATAGCTGAAATCACATGTCGATAGTCTGTTATTCCTCTCATAACAAGATTATTTGCTTCAGTCGCACCAGACGTAAAAACTATTTCTTTATCGCTTGAAGCACCAATAGTGCTATATAATGCATCTCTTGCATCCTGAAGAACTTTTCTTACTTCTTGTCCCTTTCTATGTGATGATGAAGGGTTCAGAATTTATTTTGACAAACCTCAAGTATACTCTTCTTCGTGCCATCACTAACTGGAGAAGTTGCATTATAATCAGTATATACATAACCACTTTTTTCCAAAAGAAATAAACTTGAAGATTTATCTATCATTTTATTAGAAAAATTCTTTACTACTGGCTACAACAATCATATATATTAGCTTAGAACAGTAAAGAACTTATTGCAAAAACAGTGAAATTAATACATAATTAATATATACATAATTGACATGTCTATTGTATAGGTTTTTATTAGGAGCTACCATGGTAGAATTTTTTGAATAACGCAGCAAAAAAGATCGAAGGTGAGTATCACCAAAGCGAGGAAGCTACTGCACCGTTGTACTAATTTTATATCACCACCCTCAGTATGGCGGTAATATGGATAGTAAAATGATACACAGTATATACGCATCTTTTATTTACAACAACTTTTCTGCATTGAAAATTAACTTTCGCGGTGTGGGAAAATCCGCTGGAACTTTTGATAAGGGCATAGGAGAATTAACTGACGCTGCGGTGGCTATTGATTGGCTTCAGGAGCATAATCCTAGCAACGTTCCAATTTGGGTGGTTGGTTTTTCTTTTGGAGCATGGGTGGCTATGCAGCTAACAATGCGCCGACCTGAGATAGTAGGTTTTATTGCTCTTTCTCTTCCGGCAACTAAATATGATTTCTCCTTTCTTTCTCCTTGTCCAGTTCCTGGGCTTATAATACAAAGCAGTAACGATACAATTTCAGAAGAAAGCGATGTAACAGAACTAGCAACATGGCTGTTAAACTCGGCCAAAAGCGATTACATGGAATACAACATAATAGATGATACCAACCACTTTTTAAGAGATAAAGAAGAAGAGGTAACTAAAATCATAGATGGTTATATAAAACTGCGTTTGAGTAGTGCAGCTATTTCTTTTCAAAAGGCCAAAAAAGAAGTAAGAATAAGAGAGTATGTTTAATAAGAGAAAGGTTTGATTATGTTTAAGAAATTACTACTATGTACTCTAGCTACCCTTGCACTACAGGGAGGTTGTTCACCACGAAAGCTAAAAAGTCCGTGTATACAAGGAAACAAAAGTACTTCTTGCAAGCTATACCCTTTTAATGACCATTGGCTGGGTAAGTACAAGGTAAATAGACTCTAATATAACTATTTACAATTTTACTAGCGATCCATCTCTTAACTGTAAGGCACAGTCTGCTTTTTCTGCAAGGAGATGATTGTGTGTTACTATAAGCATAGAGCTGATATTTTCCATTACATATGAATATAACAGCAAAAACACATTCAAAGAATTTGTTGGATCCAAATTGCCTGTTGGTTCATCTGCAAGTAAAAGCTTTGGAGAATTTATAATACTTGCAATTGCAATCCTTTGCCTTTCTCCACCAGAAATTTAAGATATTATACTGCTCGCATTGTTTTCTAGACCAAATTTTTCCAATATTGTCTGCGCATTCTTTGTCGCTTCAGTCTTGCTTTTTCCTGCAATAAGCTGAGGAAGAATAACATTTTCCAATACTGATAACTCCTGCAACAAATAGTGAAATTGATACACAAAACTAAGAAAATTTCTTCTTATATGAGTTTTGTATTTATTGCTGGCTTGTGTGCAATATACTCCATCTATTGCTACCATACCTGAAGTTGGCTTATCCAGCAAGCCTGCAACTTGCAATATAGTTGTTTTTCCTGATCCCGAACTGCCAATTAATGCAACCACTTGTCCTTTTGTAACCCTTAGGTTGATATTTTCTATGACAGCAGAACTTTTTTGAAGCTTTTACTT
>NZ_JAAXCS010000161.1:0-2362 GCF_013309895.1 Wolbachia endosymbiont of Atemnus politus
TAGAATGCAATTAACCTTTAGCTACAAACATTAAGAAACTTACCAAGCGAAAAAAAGCAAAGAAAACCCGCGGTTTCAAATCCTCCCTTGTCTATTTGACGTTTTTTGATGTCTTGAACGCTTTATAAGCGCGTTTCAGCTTGTATAGGCAAAAACCTAGAAGTCTAGGTAAAATTTATAAAGACGTGAAGTGCACATAGTGCAAAAAATTAAACATGAGACGCCAAATACAAAGTTTTCTTTGTCGTTTTAATCTGCAGTCGCGAAGTTAAATAAAATAGCTTCAGTATCCTGATAATGGGGTTGGCGGGAGTTGTCAAGGGGTTTTTCGCAACGCACTGCGAAAACTATGCAAGAAGTCCAATACGATTTTAAGTGCGGATAGAGGGACTTGAACCCCCACGAGCAAGCTCACCAGGACCTAAACCTGGCACGTCTACCAATTCCGCCATATCCGCATTCAGTACCTATTATAGGCACCTTATTAAAATACTCAAGGTCTTACTTAATTTATAGTATTTACACAATCAAAAAAGCCTATTAACATTTCTTAGTGAAAACTCTAAACTCTAAAAATCAATAATGAGACTAATAACAAGCCTCTTACTCGCAATTTTTTTGATTACACAGAGTAGCTGTACACCCCTTATAATAGGCGGTGTAGTAGCCACAGCTACAGCAACAGCAATAACAATGCAAGATAAATCCTTGGGAAATATTGTCGATGATACAACTATGGTAATCAGAATCAATAAGGGACTCTTAAAACATGGTCTATTTTCATTTATAAAAGTTAAAGTCAGTGAAGGAAGAGTATTACTTATCGGAAACGTTAATATCCCCGAAAAACAGCTCGCAGCGGAAAAAATAGCTTGGCAGCAAAAAGAAGTTAAAGAAGTGATAAATGAAATAAGAGTAACACCAATTCAAACAACCTCCATGCTCGACACCACTGTGGATGGCATGATAACAGCGGAAATAAGAACAAGACTCCTGGGAAAAAGAAATATCAAATCAATCAATTATAGTGTTAATACGGTTGATAGAGTTGTTTATTTGATGGGTATAGCTCAAAATAAGGCGGAACTAAAAGCTGTAATAGCAATTGCAAGAAAAGTGAAGGGAGTAAAACAAGTTGTAAGTTATGTACGCTATAGACACAGCAAGTTACGTCATTAATGAAAATTTAGTTCCAATAGCAATTTTATGTTAAAGGTAATATGCAAATGAAAGTAGCTTTTCAAATGGATGAAAATATAAACTTTGAAACTGACACTACATTTGCATTAATAAAAGAGGCACAAAGAAGGAAGCACGAAGTTTTCACCTACATCCCTAATAATTTAGCGCTAAAGTTAAACCAGCCAATTGCTCTTGCCCAGAAAATCAGTGTTGATGATTTTAGTTTCATCTCCAAAAAAGATGTAGCTATCAACTTGAACGAAATGGACATCATATTTATCAGACAGGATCCACCTTTTGATATGCGTTACATTACGACCACTTATATTTTAGAAAAAACTAGCGCATTAGTAATTAACAATCCAACGGAGATAAGAAACTGTCCCGAAAAATTAATCACTTCATTATTTCCAGAGCTAACTCCGCCAACCTTGATTACTGAGAATATATTGATGATTAGAGATTTTTACCGCAACTATCAAGATATTATTCTGAAGCCATTATATAGCTACGGAGGGAATGATGTAATAAGAATACAGGATGAAAATAGTATCCAGGTAGTAGTGGAACTGATGATTGCAAAATATGAATGTCCTGTAATTGCACAAGCATTTTGTAAAAATATAGATAAAGATAAAAGAATATTGTTAATAGACGGCCAACCAATTGGAATAATGAAACGAGTTCCAAGGGTTAGCGGAGAGATCAGAACAAACTTGCGGCTCGGAGCAAGTTTTGAACCCGTTGAAATGAACGAAAGAGACAATGAGATATGTAATAAAATTGGCCCTGAACTAAAGAAAAGGGGACTAATATTTGTTGGTATTGATATTATAGATGATTTTCTTCTCGAAATCAACACAACTTCACCTACGGGAGTGGTTTATATCAATAAATTATATAATATATCACTAGAAAAAGACCTGTGGGATGTATTTGAAGAAAAAACAAGCAGCCATATCTGTCGGGAATGTTCAAAAAACCATACGCGTTAAGTTAAGAGAATATCGCCCAATATAGCAACATTTAAAGAGGGTATCTTGTTTGTTACACAACGCAAAAAACCTTCTATTTCCAACACTTTCTTTATCGCATAGTTAGCATGTATTTATAGAACATGGCAAACCAAATAGCGAGTTTCAATACGTGCTTGAAATACTATATGATCAATTGTACATAA
>NZ_JAAXCS010000162.1:0-2329 GCF_013309895.1 Wolbachia endosymbiont of Atemnus politus
GCTAAATATTCATTGGCTAGTTTTGCATGGTAGATATGTTTGCAAAGCACAAAAACCTTCGTTTGAGACGTGCATAATCCATGATATGTGTGAGTTTGAGTGCAAGAGGTATAAATCTCTTCTTTTGTTACCCAAATAGAAATTCCTTGACAACCCACGCCAATCCCCTTACAATAAAAATGAAACTAATTATTTATCTTCCCTGTACAGATTAAATGACAAAAAAACTTATGTATCTGGCGTCTCACGCTTACATTTTTGCACTATGTGCACCTCATGTCTTTTACATTGTTGTCTACATTACTAACTAGTGCTATGTATTGCGCCTATTTGGGCGCTTAAAAAGATTAAAAAACGCCAACTGATAAAATTATAGTGAATAACTATCTGCCCTAGGTTTCTTTTGTCTTTTTTTCTGTTTAGTAAATTTCTTAACGTTTATAATTGAGACCTTAGAAGCAACTGAGTCGCAGTTATTAGACGTTTAGAATAAGAGAACGCCATGTTTGAAAGTTAAATGTAAATAACTAGCCACCCACGGGGACTCTTTTGCCTTTTTTTCGATTTGGTAAATTTCTTAATGTTTGTAGCTACCGTCATCCCGCTAGCGGGATCTATTTTCTTTTTTCCTGGATCATAGTACTGAGATGACAGGAGAAGGGGCTACTTGAATGACACCGAATTAGATGACAAAAAAGGGCTGTCATTCCAGCCAAACTTTTCTCAATCTCATCTGAAATATATCTGCTTTTATGCTAGTTTGCTTGCTCATAAACTGGATCCCAGTACTGGGATGACACCCTATAGACTACTCGAATGACAAGAAGAGGGTGCTGGGATAGCAGGAAGAGAAGGCATGACACCATTATAGAATCCCAGTACTTGATGGTTACTGGCTCTCATTTTTTGCGGCATGAAAGCGCCTATTTTACAAAAAAATGTGTTAGATTTAAAAGAACTTTCCTAAAATACACTAGCTATGCAACAAAGCCATCCGCAATTGGTGTTGATTAAGGCAGCAAATTTTGATTGAAAATTAGCTTTTTAACTATATAAGTTCTACATAAGTTCTACATTCAAAATGGAAAATATAATTTAGGTTTAAGGGTTATCCATTGGTTAATGGCTGTTTTTATCATTGGTATGCTTTGTTCTTAGTTACATGAAAAGCTTGCCGGTTAGCAATGAAATTAAATTCAGCATATACGCTATTCATATGGCTTGTGGCATCACTATTCTTGGAGTAATTGTAGTACGTATATTTTTTCGTGTCTTTACTAGTGTTCCATCACTTCCAGCAAATTCTCTCGCTTTGAAGTCAATGCGAGCAACGCAGTACACTTTGTTTATATTCTTTAATGATACTGATACCGCTGTCTGGTTACGTCATGTCTTCTGCTTCTGGCATCAAGATCAAATATCTTTTTTATATTCCTTTGTTAATCAGTAAAAACAAAGAACTATCTAATACAGCCAATGGACTACATTGGATGCTTGCATACATTATAATATTCTTTATAACCTTACATATACTTGCTGCTTTAAAACACACATTTATAGACAAACAAAACGCATCATATAGATTGTGTGTTAAGTAGCCTATGGAAAAAAGGAACGGATTTTCTTGGTAGTGAATTTGCAACAATGGGTGGTGCCATGAGCTGGGTTTCAGAAAGAAATTTAGTTTCGGCAATCTTAAACGCTGCTGGTTTTGGTCTGATTGTATGCGGTGCCATGTCTCCAGACTTACTGAAAAAAGAAATCATGGAGACACAGAAATTAACCAGGAAACCGTTTGGTGTAAATATAATTACTATGCACCCAAACTTAAGTGAGTTGATAAAAGTGTGTATAGAAACGAAAGTAAGCCATGTAGTACTTGCCGGTGGACTACCAACAAAGTCTGGTATAGAAAAAATCAAGATTGTAGGTACTAAAGTGGTGTGCTTTGCACCGTCGTTAAGCCTTGCGCAAAGAGGTTAGCAAAAATGGGGGTAGATGCATTAATCATAGAAGGGATGGAAGCAGGTGGACATATAGGACCAATTAGCACTTCCGTTCTTTCACAGGAAATATTACCTAACTTTAAAAACCTAAAAAATTGCAAATATGTGAAACTCCATCATGGCATTCCTCAGGGGGTTCCATTCTCAGTCTCATTTTATTTTCAATATATCTCAATGACATAGAGAGGATCCTATATAAGGAAACCCAAATTGTACTATATGCTGAAGACATTATCATTTGTGCTACTCATGAAAACAAAGAAAAAGCAGTCGAAAGACTTCAAATAGCTCTAAATAAATTCTCAATAATTGCACACAATAGA
>NZ_JAAXCS010000163.1:0-2325 GCF_013309895.1 Wolbachia endosymbiont of Atemnus politus
TGGATCATCATATAAAAGATGGCCGACTACCATAAGTAAAAAAAAAAAAAAAAACAACTTGTTCTATTCCAATTCTATGTATTATTCTTTTTAACTAATACTGCTTTAATATTTTTAAAACATATATAAATATATATAATTAATAATCTTTATTATTAATAACAACA
The DNA here is from genome assembly GCF_013309895.1 of Wolbachia endosymbiont of Atemnus politus. Classification (NCBI taxonomy): domain Bacteria; kingdom Pseudomonadati; phylum Pseudomonadota; class Alphaproteobacteria; order Rickettsiales; family Anaplasmataceae; genus Wolbachia; species Wolbachia endosymbiont of Atemnus politus. Next base: position 168 of record NZ_JAAXCS010000163.1, read on the forward strand.
CAAAGGGAAAAATCAAGCATAGAATTATAATTTTATGTACAAATTACCAATTGTAATTGCCCCTGACGAAAGGCTTACTACACGCGCAAGTGAAATAACAGATATAAACGATAAAATTAAAGAATTAGTAAACGATATGTTTGAAACTATGTACGATGCAGAAGGTCTTTGTCTTGCTGCAGTGCAAGTTGGGGTGCTGAAGAGAGCTTTTGTTATGGATATTCAGCCAGAAAAAGCCAAAGATGGGCCAGCAGGATATGAATCGGTTGGCAAATTTTATATGATTAATCCTGAAATTACAGAACTGTCCGATGAACAAGTAATACCAACAGAAGGGTCTCTTTCAATTCCAGAGCAAAGCCATGAAATTAAGGGTCCAAAGTATTTAAATGTGAAATATAAGAATTTAAATTACAAGGAACAGAGGCTAAAAGCTAGTGGTTGACTTGCAAGATGTATTCAGCATGAACTAGATCACTTAAATGGTATATTGTACCTTAGAAATTTTGTTTAATTTAAAATATGATATGGCACAAAAGGTTAAGAGGTACTATGAGCGATGAAGATCTAGACTTATTAAAATTTTACCATGAAGAGGGCATTGATTGCACGCTAATGGAAGGTGAAGAAGGAAAGAAAGTAGAAGAAGAGAGAGAGTAAACTTGTGCAGCCCCCTACCATCCAGAAAAAAAAAAAAGAAAAACAATCCATGTTTCCAAGTGACTGGATAATTAAAGCAAGGAAACTTGCAAGTAAATGTAGTAGTGTAGATGAGCTAGGAAGTGCAGTTAAGTCATTTGAAGGTTGTGAAATAAAAAAAAACTGCAACTAATACTGTTTTTTCCGACGGTAATCCAAATGCAAAAATTATGCTTGTTGGTGAAGCTCCAGGCGCAAACGAAGACCTGCAAGGCAAACCATTTTGTGGTGCAAGCGGGATGCTGCTCGACAAAATGTTAAATGCGATCAAATCTCGACCGCACTACAGTATACATAAGCAACACCGTATTTTGGCGTCCACCAGGTAATAGAAAACCAACCGACCTAGAGCTTGATATGTGCAGACCATTTGTAGAGCAGCATATTGCACTGGTTTCACCACAGATTCTAATTTTAGTCGGGGGGGGGGGGGGGGGGGATCGCATGTTATAGCCTTCTTGACAACACAAAGACTATATCAGCTTTGCGTGGCAAGTTTCATATGTACACTAACCAATATCTATCTCATTCAATTACCACATCTGCTATATTTCATCCAGCTTACCTACTTCGCCAGCCAGCCCAGAAACGTTTAGCTTGGGAAGATTTAAAGAAGATTAGGGAGTATCTTAATAATAATTGTACAAATATTTAATAAAACTATCATTGGTGTAGTTATTTGGCATAAATTCCCCTTCCCATCAATCTCATTACCATGCTACTAAGGGTATTTCTGACTCAAAACTTGTTTTTGACCTGCAGGATCAACGACAAAAATTCAGTAAAAAATTTAAGGCATTTATTGGCGAAATTATTAGGGCTGCACGTCTTTTAAATGTTTTAACATGCAGTCAAATCGCGCTTAAACTAAGCGTCAGAACATTATTACAGCGCCAAGTTATTAGAGGGTCAAAACTCGCTACTGGGGATTTTTTGCCTTTTTTTCGATTTGGTAAATTTCTTAATGTTTGTAGCTACTGTCATTCCGCTAGCGGCGGCTGTAGATCCCAATGGGCTTTGTTGTATGGCAACTTGTGCGATGGCAATTTATGATAAATTCATGTAGTCATTTCAAATTTAGCCATTGTTGTATTGCCAAAGAGATGGGTTGTTGAGAGATCTTTTGCTTGATGCAGGCGATTGTGGAAAAATTGCGAATGGAACTAGCCAGCAAATTGTCGTTCTTGCTTTCACTCCTCAAAAGATTATGATCAGGTTCTTATAACAAAAACGTCTTAACTTTCTCTTCACTCTTTCTGGATAAGGTCAGTCAATATAAAGCATTAACTTTTATTTTATATTATTATATTATTATTATATACTATATTATACTATATACTATATATATTATACACTATAATATATATTATATATTATATATATATAAATTATATTAAAGTAACATTGAATTTTATTGAAGTAGTTATATTATGACAATAGACTGTAAAAGGGAAATGCT
>NZ_JAAXCS010000017.1:0-16665 GCF_013309895.1 Wolbachia endosymbiont of Atemnus politus
TTTACTCGAAGATACTGTTTGTAAGTTTATTTGTAATATTACGGAAACCTTGTTCAAAACTATCTGTTCTGTTAATTATTTGCCTCATTATTTGTAAAAATTAGTATTACCTGCTAAGTTGTATAACCTTAGTTCTCCATCTTCCTCGCCAATGAATCTCGTTTGGTCAGTCTGTTCATCTAAAGTAAAATACTTAACCCTTGTATTAGTTCCAGGGATTTTTCTCCCTTTAACTCCAACTTCTGGAAATAAATTATAGCGTGGAAAAAAATATGTAAACTTGTTCTCTACCCAATGTATAGCCCTTTTCCTAATAGTCCGAATATGATAAGATATGAATTTAGTGTATAGTGAGGGTTGAATGCCAGCAGCGTATAGTTATGATTTAAGCAGTTGTGTTAAAAGTCAATAGCCTACACTGGGCCCTGGTGTCTGCCCTTCTGGTAAGCTAAAACTACAATGGTTATATTGCATGCGTTTTAGTAACTATACACCATCAAGTATAGCGTGGTTAACTTCGACCTTATATTCTGATTCTAGATAACTAATTAATTGCTCTTTTAGCGATATCATCACGTGTTTTCCAGTATCAAATGTGTTTAAATTACCACTTGATGAATACATTTCTTTTAGAACACCTATTATAATGTCATTATCATATTGAATAGGGTCTGTCACCGAATCAGTTGTCTTCATATTAAAAACCTCTTCTATAAAAGAAAAAGGATAATTTTGTCGTTCAATCTCATTGCGGTATATCTGCTGACCTTTAATTAGCGCTACACCTTGAGTTTTTTCAAAATCTGCTTTTTCTTTTAGTTGAGCTGCAATTTCTCGTCCAATCTTAAACATTTGTTCTTTTATAAACCCATTACGCCAAAGGTCTACCACTGATGCCTTGCCTTCTTCAAAACCTTGTAGCTTAGGTGGAATAATATCGGTGATTTTTACGTTGACAACGGCATCCCCAACGCCTTTAAAATAACCTTTTTGGTCTTTTTCTCGCGAAAAGATGAAGGAAATCAAATCATTAGAATTTCCCACACTATTACCACTTTGATCTTTTCCACTCGCATCTACCGGACCAATGGTTTGTATAGGCAAATTGTATTCACTGGATATTTCCTCAATCGTTGCACCATTGTATACCTTGTAATTTACTTGATTTATGAAATCATTGACTTTTTCAAAAGACTTTTGGTTGGTTGAAATTGTCTGTATGTCTTTTCTTAAGTCAGTTAAGTTCTCATCAGAGATTTGATGCGCATTTTCTACTTTTATTATATGCCAACCAAAATTGCTCGCTAAAATTTCGCTTACTTCACCTGCTTTGAGAGTAAATACCTTTTCTTTCATATCCTCCGGCAGGAAATCCTTGGTTATATTATTTACCCTGGTTTCCTCAAGTTTTGTTTTACCAAACTCTTCTACTATCTGCTCAAAGCTTACTTTGCCTTCCTCAAATGCTTTTTTTGCCGTTTCGGCCTCTTCTTTAGTATGAAATATTATGTTAAATATATCTCTTTGATCTTTAAGTTCCTGTTGTTCTATTATATTGTTAATCTCTTCATCTGAGATCTGAATTTGGTCTTCAAAATATTTTTGGTCTAAAGAAATATATTGCGCAGCTCGATATTCAGGGTAGTAAAAACGTGGCTGATTTTTTTCATACAAGTCAAGTAGGGTTTGATCATCTGGTTCAGGGATGTTTGTAACTGCATCTTTAGTTATTTTAATAACATCAACTACCCTGGTTTGGTAGCGATTTTTATATATCTGCTTATCAATTTTTTCACCAAAGGTTACTGGATAATTATCCTTAAATAATGAGGTCATAAACATCATTGCAGGTAGAATTGTTTCCAGCTTTGCTAAATAGTCTTCCTCTGTCATATGCAGACTATTTAGCGTCTCGTAAAATTTCTCTTTATCAAATTCTCCTTTATCGTCTTGGAAGTACTTGGTGTTTTTAATGTGGCCCTTTATAGACTCTTCCCCAACTGTCAACCCCAGATTACTAATGAGATTAAACAATAGTTTTTGCTCTATGAGTGCATTAAGTAAATCATACTTCAACCTTTTCACTTGTTCTTTACTAAAAGCAGATCCAGAAATCTGCTTTTCATAACTTTGATATAATGATTTATATTCATCTAATGTTATAACTTCTTTTCCAACTCTAGCTACTTCTTCTTTATCATCTGATAGTAGGTTGCCAACTCCCATAAAGATCAATAAACAAGCCAAAATGACAACGGTCACTTTGGTGAAAAAATTTTTAACACTCATAAACGTAAAAGTTAATTAGTGATTAATTATAGCGAAAACTTAGTCCTTGTAAATCTACTAGCTATTACGTATAATATATTGAGTTCAAAATTTATTCTTTTTCAAACAGAAATACGTGCTTAAGTATTGTACCTTAAAGAGAGGCAATATTCTTTTAAGCCACTTAAAATATACGTAATCAAATTAAAAACGAAGAAGTCATTTAGTGACAAAAATTAATGCTTTTTTAACTTTAATAGCTTATATTCTGGCTCTACGTAACAACAAAGAATATTTAAAATTGGGATCTGATGTCGAAAGAACTTTCTAAAGGCAATAATAATAAAAATAAACAGTTTCTCATGCAAATAGCCGCTTGGCTAGTGGATAATACTGCTTTAACTTTTAATCAAATAGCGCAGTGTTGTAAGTTATCTCTTGAAGAAGTGCAAGATATAGCCGATGAAGAAATAGATATCGAAAGATTTAATCCTATTATTTTTGGAATAATAACTGAAAAAGAAATTGATAACTGTAAAAAAAATCCAAATCGTATCCCAAGTTTGATTGCAAAAAATTTAAAGAAAAGAAGTAAATCAATCGGTAACATTGCTTCCGTGGCAAGGCGTAGGGATAAGCCTGATGCGGTTTATTATTTAATAAAAAAGTTTCCTATTTTGGACAACAATGTTATAGCTAAACTAATCAGCACAACAAATTATACGGTAGAGCAAGTAAGGGATGGATCTCATTACAATATGCAAAATATAAAACCTCAAGATCCCGTATTGCTCGGCTTATGTAGTCAAGAGAATTTAGAAGCAGAAATAGAAAAAGCAAAAATAAAAGAAGAGAAACTAGAAAGGTTAAAAAACATTAAGGAAAATTATTAAAGTTTTTGAACTGTTTCTCATATCTTATTAATATTAAATTAACTTGACTTGCTAGTATTTATTGGTATAATATTAGGTAAAGTATGTAGCTTAATAGAAATTGAGTTTAATACTTCCACCAGCCTAATTTATTATCTTGTAGTCACGTTTTAGATTAGTAAGCATCAATTAAAATTTTTGGAGGATTATGACAACAATCAATGAAGATGTTTTAGCAAAAGAAAAGGTTACAACTGGACCAGAATCAGTAGAAAAAAGTGAGCAAATTTCCAATAATGATATGATAAACAAAACAACGAATGAAGGTGTGAAAGAAAACAGAAAAACACTAGATCTGAGCGAACTGAGAAAAAAAACAGCAGAGGAATTATTGGATCTAGCCGAAGAAAGAAAAATCTCAACTAATGGTAAGGGTAACGGCAGAATGCTGAAGCAGGAAATGATATTCAGCTTAATGAAGAAAATGAGCGAAGAAGGAGGTATTACTACAGGAAGTGGGATAGTAGAAATATTACCTGATGGTTTCGGTTTTTTACGTTCAGCAAGTGCAAATTATGCTCCAAGTACCGATGATGTTTACATTTCCAATGGGCAGATAAAAAAGTTTAACTTGCGTACAGGGGATATGATATGCGGAGAAATAAGGCCACCTGGTGATAAGGAAAGATATTTTACTTTAACTAAAGTCCAAAGTATAAACTCTACTGAAGTAAGTGAACTCAGAAAGTACGTTCACTTTGATAATTTGCTTCCTCTTTATGCTGAGGAGAGTTTGATTCTTGAAAACAACACCAGTGGAGATAATAAAAAAGATATAAACATGCGTGCTGTAGATATAGTTGCACCTCTTGGAAAAGGACAAAGAGCGTTAATAGTCGCTCCACCTCGCACAGGAAAAACTATATTACTCCAGCAGATGGCTCATTCTATAGCTACGAATCATCCTGAAATAGAATTAATAGTGCTGCTCATAGATGAAAGACCCGAGGAAGTGACAGATATGATGCGCTCCGTAAAGGGTGAAGTAGTAAGCTCCACATTTGATGAACCTGCTTACCGTCACGTACAACTTGCTGAAATAGTAATAGAAAAAGCTAAAAGAATGGTTGAGCATAAAAAGGACGTTGTAATTCTGCTTGACTCTATAACCCGTCTTGCGCGTGCTTACAATGCGGTTATTCCTTCGTCTGGAAAAGTTCTAACTGGTGGTGTAGATTCAAACGCGCTGCAAAGACCGAAACGCTTTTTTGGAGCGGCTCGCAACATTGAAAATGGCGGTTCTCTGACAATAATTGCTACTGCTCTTATAGAAACTGGTTCAAAGATGGATGAAGTTATTTTCGAAGAGTTCAAAGGTACGGGTAATGCTGAAATTATACTCGATAGAAAACTTGCCGATAAGCGAATATTCCCAGCTATTGACATCACAAAATCTGGAACTAGAAAGGAAGAGCTGTTAATTGATAAGGCTATATTAAATAAAATATGGGTGCTGCGTAAGATACTGAATCCTATGGGATCTGTTGAAGCAATGGAGTTTTTACGCGACAAATTACTTCTAACAAAAAGTAATGCTGACTTTTTAACTCCATGAATAATTGAACGTACATTCCTAACGTGAGCCTCTGTAAAATACAAGACTTAGAATCAGAGTTTAGTTTAACGCTACTAATGTTTTTCTGAAAGGCAATATGTTTACATATCAATATGCTTACATAGCAATATGTTTACATAGCAATATTTACCAGAGTGAGGTCTTACCTCGTTGTAAGAACGCAACCAACATCGAACCTGAAAATCTTCTAAAGAATTGTAGATTTTCTTTATGAAAATAATGTTGTAACACTCATTTTGCATGGTTCTCTAACTATGGATTAGAAATGAAAATACAATAATATCAATAGCTTATTATTGTATTTTTATAATAAAAACTGTCAATGAACACCTATATTTAAGTAAAAAAATTCACTACTCTTCACTAAAAATTCGAAATTTTCAGCTATTCTAAATAAAATCAGATTCATGTAATATAGCGACATTTTTTAGTTTTATTAAGTTTGTTGTAAAATAGACAAGCTCTTCAGCAAGTTATCTATGTTCATAAAGGCACAGATTATCTGCATGTTGCTAAATATAACAACCAAGTTGCCTAGCCTTAGCTTTGCTTTCCATAAGATTTATTTTTATAAGTAATTCTAAGTCTCTTTTAAAATTATGGTAGGACTTAAGTATTAAGCTAACATCAACTCAAAAATAAGTTTAAATATTTAAGAAAAGATTGCATATTAAGTGTTTTATGTATATAATTAATCAATAAGTTAGGAGTAAGTATGTATAACATAGAAATAAATAATTTAAAAAAACTAAAAGAGATAATACATAAGTTTATTAAATATTCTGATGAGTACAATCAGTTTGTAGGTGATGAACAGAATCCAGCTTTGAATCTATACAAGGCAGAAACGGACTTAATAAAACTAGAAGAAATAACACGCAACTTTGTTAACAATTCTGGTAATATTTCAGAAGAAGCGGTGTTAGAGGACAAAGAGTGTATCATAACGCTACCAGCGGAAAAGCAATTAGTGGAAAACTTAAGAGAGTTAGAAGAAAGAATATCTGGTTTTATTAAATTTGTTAATAATGGTCAGCCTGTAAATGATAGACAATATGCAGCTCTTTCTCTATGCTACGGAGGAAAAGATTTGACGACGCTGGCGAAAATAACACATGAGTTGTTTCATGAAGAAGATTTTGTTTTTGTAAATAAGGAAGATGTACCAGATAAACCTAGTACTGAAGTTCAAAATACGTCAAGAGTAAGAATACTTAGTTGGTTAGGTTTTTATTCTTAATGTATGTAAAGTTTTAATTATATTCCATTTTGAGCTAAACGAAGAGTATCACAACTTGAGTTGGTAGATAAGAATAAAGACCTTGTTGATAGCTGGAGTTGGTGCTTACATAGTGTCACATACGATGTTTCCATCTACTGGCCTGGACTTTAGAGATTTACTTATATAACAAATGCAAGGCTGGCACTAGTCAAAATGCTCCCTTCTCCTGTCATTCAAGTAGCCCCGACACTGGGATGACATCATAAGAGTGCTGCCTTTCTACCCGTTCCATGATTGCAATTAATCTAAATATTTAATAAATTTACTAAATCGAAAAAAAAAGGCAAAAGAAACCCTGGTCATTATTTATTTCCAGTATTGGCGTTTTTTAAGTCTTAAATGCTGCAATTTAGCGACTTTTAAACTGCACCAGACCTTAGTTTAAATATTAAAAAAATTACTAAACAGAAACAAAGGCAATAGAATCCCGAGTTAGAAGATGCTCACTCTCTAATCCTGCAAATTGGCGTACTATACTGTCTTAAACGACTTATAAGCGCGTTTCAGCATGTTTAGGCAAAACCCTAGAAATCTAGATGAATTTTATAAAGACATAAGGTGCACATATTGCAAAAATAAAAAATAAGACCCCAATCTCGTTATACTGCTGTCATTTAATCTGCACAGATGAAGATAACTGAATACCTTCTGTATCATGGTAATAAGATTGGCGGGGGTTGTCAAGTGATATCTTTGTTTCATCCAGCAAAAGCTATGCAAGAAGTCTAATGAGTTCCATATATCCAGAGTAATTCTTGTGCATTGGCTTTTATTGGAGCAGGGCATTTTCTGTCATTGAGTAGTGAGTGCAATATTTCAATTGCACCTTTAATGTCATCATTATGTATCTTTATCATAGCAATAACTTCTTTGCTTGAATAAGGGTACATTGTGCTTGATTCTAAATTATTGATTTTATCGTCATTTATTGGTTCACCATGATAAACCAAACTCATTACTTCTAAATATTGTGCTAATTCACGCAAAACATTAGGAACAGCTTCATTATCTACCATATCACTATAAATAGATGCTGCGTCTTTTGGCATTGAATTTAAGATATGATTAGATGCACGTTCAAAGTTTGCTAAATACTTCCAGTTTGAGCCTATTTCTTCCAATAACTTACTATCTTTTTGGGAGAATAACACTTTATAAAACTTATTGCCTGCAGTTGCAGATCGTTTTGTGTTATCAATATTACGCAATGTGTACAATGTGACGCCAGCTAATGCTGGTATCAATACAAGTAGAAAGATATATTTATTCATTTTAATGTCTTCAATAGATATATATTTATATATTAATGCTTTTTGATTTGCAAAAACGTATTGACATTGTGATTATATCGCAATAATAATGTTCTCAAAGTTGTTTGAATAGTTGGAGATTAAAATATTTCTAAAGTAGAAATAAAGACACCAATATAAAGCTAAATATTATTTTATCGGATTTATCCGATGTACCCTCAACCATTTATAGGTTGAAGTCTAAATTTGAGAGTTTGATCCTGGCTCAGAATGAACGCTGGCGGCAGGCCTAACACAAGTTGAACGGAGTTATATTGTAGCTTGCTATAGTATAACTTAGTGGCAGACGGTGAGTAATGTATAGGAATCTACCTAGTAGTACGGAATAATTGTTGGAAACGGCAACTAATACTGTATACGCCCCCCCACGGGGGAAAAATTTATTACTATTAGATGAGCCTATATTAGATTAGCTAGTTGGTAGGGTAATGGCTTACCAAGACGATGATCTATGGCTGATCTGAGAGGATAATCAGCCACACTGGAACTGAGATACGGTCCAGACTACTACGGGAGGCAGCAGTGGGGAATATTGGACAATGAGCGAAAGCCTGATCCAGCCTTGCCGCATGAGTGAAGAAGGCCTTTGGGTTGTAAGGCTCTTCCAGTGAGGAAGATAATGACGGTACACACAGAAGAAGTCCTGGCTAACTCCGTGTCAGCAGCCGCGATAATACGGAGAGGGATAGCGTATTTGGGAATTATTGGGCGTAAAGAGCGCGTAGGCTGGTTAGTAAGTTAAAAGTGAAATCCCAGAGATTAACTTTGGAATTGCTTTTAAAACTGCTAACTTAGAGATTGAAAGAGGATAGAGGAATTCCTAGTGTAGAGGTGGAATTCGTAAATATTAGGAGGAGCACCAGTGGCAAAGACGTCTATCTGGTTCAAATCTGACGCTGAGGCGCGAAGGCGTGGTGAGCAAACAGGATTAGATACCCTGGTAGTCCACGCTGTTAACGATGAATGGTAAATATGGGAAGTTTACTTTCTGTATTACAGCTAACGCGTTAAACATTCCGCCTGGGAACTACGGTCGCAAGATTAAAGCTCAAAGGAATTGACCGGGACCCGCACAACGTGTGGTTTAATTCGATGCAACGCGAAAAACCTTACCACTCCTTGACATGGAAATTATACCTATTTGAAATAATAGGGTCGGTTCGGCCGAATTTCACACAGGTGTTGCATGGCTGTCGTCAGCTCGTGTCTTGAGATGTTGGGTTAAGTCCCGCAACGAGCGTAACCCTCATCCTTAGTTGCCATCAGGTAATGCTGAGCACTTTAAGGAAACTGCAAGTGATAAACTGGAGGAAGGTGGGGATGATGTCAAGTCATCATGGCCCTTATGGAGTGGGCTACACACGTGCTACAATGGTGGCTACAATGGGCTGCAAAGTCGCGAGGCTAAGCTAATCCCTTAAAAGCCATCTCAGTTCGGATTGTACTCTGCAACTCGAGTGCATGAAGTTGGAATCGCTAGTAATCGTGGATCAGCATGCCACGGTGAATACGTTCTCGGGTCTTGTACACACTGCCCGTCACGCCATGGGAATTGGTTTCACTCGAAGCTAACGACCTAACCGCAAGGAGGGAGTTATTTAAAGTGGGATCAGTGACTGGGGTGAAGTCGTAACAAGGTAGCAGTAGGGGAATCTGCAGCTGGATTACCTCCTTAGGCTTTGTGTATCCTCACTACTTTTAATAGTGGTGCTGTGGTGCACTATATTGCTGTCTTTACTTCTACTTTATTTTAATTTCCCAATAATGGAATTTTATGAGTGATAGGCCTCTTTCTCCACATTTACAAATATATAAAGTACAAATTACTAGTTTTTTTTCTATTATACACAGGTTAACTGGCATCTTGCTATTTCTTTTGTTAATGGTGCTTTCTTGGCATTTCATATTATATGTTTATTTCCCTGAGCTATTTATAGTAAAGTACTTAAATGTGTTATTATTTACTCCTACTGCTAAGTTAGCTTATATTTTATGCTTTGTAAGCTTTCTATATCATTTTTTTAATGGTATTCGTCACTTACTATGGGATGCTGGGCTTAATTTAGAAATTACTGGTGTTTCAAAAAGTGCTATGCTGCTGACAGTAATGTTACTTCTTTCTACTGTAGCTTTTTTATTTATGTTTATATGAGTCAATCTGGAAATTCAGTGCATCATTGGTGGGTTCAGCGCGTTTTTGCAGTAATTTTACTATTTTTATTTCCTTGGTTTATCTATTCGTTTTCTTGTGTATTTTATACCGGCAGTCCTTTATCTTTTAATGAAAGATTATTTCAGGCTATTAATCATCCATTAGAGCTTTTATTTTTTGTTGTATTACTATTTTGTATTTTTTGGCATGCAGTTCTTGGGATGCAGGTGGTGTGTGAGGATTATATACACAGTGTACCTCTGAGAATTTTTACGATTACATGTATAAAGTACTTATCAAGCATCACTTATATAGCTCTTGCCTTTACAATTTTTTTCTTTTACAGACATATTTTCTTGTAAAATCGCCAGTTATATGTTAATATATTATTAGTGTACTAGTTCTATTATTGAGCTATAGCATTGTGATTTTGGTTTAGTAACATGTTGGGAACATTGAAAAAATGGGGAACGGACCTTACGCTAAAAACGAAGGATCTATTTACTTCACCGGAATCTCAAGTTTATGTCAAAGACCTCAGGAAGGTAATGACATATAATGGAAGGAAATGTCAATATCCAAAAAATTATGATCAGATTGTAGAGTCTGGAAGAATTATAGAACAAAAAGATAGCAATGGAAAGCTTGTAAAAGATGAAAAGGGAAACCCAGAATACCAACTTGCATATAATGGACACGTGTTTAATCTAACTTTGGTTAAGGAAATTGATAACAGATCTTACTTTACTATTGAATTTTTAGTTAGTAAAGATAGGCGCGAGGTTAGTGATTATCGTAGATTTTATAAACCATTTAAGTTTTCAAAAATAGATCTTGAAAAACATTTGCCAGTTTTTGAAGCTCAAAAGACCAAGGGTTCTCAATATCCATTTAAACTAACCCTCTCTTCTGTGCTAACCAAAAAGGAAAAAAATGAAGAAGGAAAAATTCAGGAAGTTGTCAATGAAAAAGGAAGAAATGGAGAATTGTTATACACTAGTGATTACAAGAAATTAAACACTAGTTTTTCTGAAGTTAGAGATCAAAATGGCAATCTAGAGCTAGATAAGAGCCTTATATCTGTTCCTATTGTTTTCGTCACAAGCTTAGCTAAAGTTTGTGCTAAATTGCTAACCTTTGCTCCTGTAAAATTTGGGGAATATTTAATAGGCAAACAAAATCCAATTGTAAAGTCTCTTAGTTATCTTTTATTCACCCCTGCAGTAGCAGTGAAGAACTTAGTGAATATAGGGGCTACTTTGCTAAAACTTCCGATTTGTGCATTTGTAGCAAATAAAGAAAAGTATGGTGATGCTTATTGGACTATGTGGAAACACCAATTGAAAGAGTGTTGGGAAGAAGTAAAGAGTGATTTTAATGTTATCAAAGGTAGAGAAAGGCTAAAGCCGGAGCAAAAGAATCATAACCCGCGTAGTATAGTAGGCACATGGAAAGAGCTTGACGCTAGGAGGCCAGGTATTGAGCAAGACTTGGAAAAGAAGTCGAGTAAAAGTAGTGAAAGTATAGATAAATCCAGAAAACCAGGCATTGAAAAAAGCGAGGAGAAGTTGCAAAACGAAAATAATGAAAGGATAGCTGGACATAAAGATCGGGAAAGTAACAATACTCATGTTAATACAGTACTAAGTGAAAGGAACTCACAGCGAGAGGAAGGCTCTACATACACCCGTTCTAACTGACTGTTACTTTAAATTGATACCCACCTCTATTTAATCATTTTACAACAAAAACTTGCATGCATCTTATCCTTAGTATAAGATATTAATTATTTAGTTTAATATCTTAACCAAATGCGCCCTGTAATACTATGTGGTGGTAGTGGCAGTAGGCTTTGGCCTTTGTCTAAACCGAAGCAATTTCAAAAAATACTTAGCAATAACACTATGTTTCAGAATACTTTATTGAGGCTAAAAAGTGATTATGTGCCACCCATAATTACTACGAATATGCAGTATGAGTCATTAGTGATGGAAGAGTTACATGCGTTGCAAGGGTATAAAGTAATTTTTGAACCGGTAAAAATCGGGACAGCAGCGGCAATATTAATTGCTGTACTTCTCTGTGATGAAAATGAGATAATGTTGATTCTACCTTCAGACCACTTTATAGGTGATTTGAATAATTTTTACGCTTCTGCTCAAAAAGCATCTCAAATAGCCTCTAAAACCAACTCTATAGTCACTTTTGGAGTAGAGCCTCATGAATTCAATCCTGAGTACGGCTATATTAATACAGTTTATGACCAAGAAAAAAAATATCATACAGTGAAAAATTTCACAGAAAAACCTGGGCATGAGTTAGGAAATGATCATTATTGGAACTCTGGCATATTCGTGTTTAAAGCAAAGCGCTATATGGATGAAATCAAAAAATCTGCCCCGCGTCTTTATAATTTATGTCTTGCAAGTGTGAAACATTTCACACCACAAGATAAACTTTTTTATTTAAAACAACAAGATTTTCAAGGAGTTGAAGATATATCTATTGATTATTTAGTGATGGAAAGAGCAAGAAACGTTGCAATGATAGAAGCTAATTTCGATTGGATGGATGTTGGAACTTGGAATTCAGTTTTAGAATTAAGTAGGAGATTTAGTAAAAAACTGCTGTCATTCCAGCATGTAACCGAAAAAAAAGAGCCAGTTTTGACAACAGAAAGTGATACAAAAAATTCACTAGGTAGAATTTATAAACGGCCAAATAAGAGCCTAATACCGTTTGTTAATAGAGTTAAGGAAGCGAAGCCAATAAGAAAAGAAGCCAAGCCATGGGGGTTTTATAGCGTAATTTTAATGGGCGAAAATTTTCTTATAAAATATCTTTTTATGAACCCATTAAGTTGCACATCCAAGCAATTCCATCACTATAGAGATGAATACCATATAGTGCTGTCAGGAGTTGGATATGTGAATTTAGGCAACAAAACACGTGCTATAGCGACAAATTACGTGGTAGAAATCCCAAGAAAAGTTTCTCATAAGATCGAAAATAGAAGCGCAAGCTTTCCACTTGAGATAGTTGAATTTCAAATAGGGGAGCTTTTATCTGATAATGACATAGTGAGGTTGGATGATGTATATGGAAGATTCTGATGCACAACTGTACAAACATTACGACTTGAGAAACCAAGTAGCTAACTAGCATAAAAACTCCTTGACAACCCCCGCCAACCCAATTATAATGATACTGAAGCTATTTTATTTATCTTTGCAATCTGTGCAGGTTAACGACAAAAAACTTAGGGTATTTGGCGTATCATGTTTAAATTTTTGCACTATGTGCACCTTATGTCTTTGTAAATTTTCTGGGTTTTTACCTATATAAGCTGAAACACGCTTATAAGTCGTTTAAGACAGTAGAAAACGTCAAATTGACAAGGAGAACGTGAATGACTAGCTACCGCGGGGTTTCTTTGCCTTTTTTCCTGCTTTAGTAAATTTCTTAACGTTAGATTAGCTGCATAAAAGCGACTGAACCCTAGCGTTTAGGATAAAAACGCCGATATTTGAGGTACATAGAAAATAGCCAACCACCACGGGGATTCTTTTGCCTTTTTTCCTGCTTTAGTAAATTTCTTAATATTTGTAATTTAGGTTAGTTACATTTTAAGAGAGATGTCGTCCCAGTGCTAAGATCTACCGTCTTGAACATCAAGATAAAAATTATTACTTTTTATAATGGGATTTAAACAAATGATGATTTTTCTCATTACAGCAACTTTAGCAGCTTTGCCGGAGTCAACTAAATGCTGCTTTCATTTTTTGGTGTGACGGCCACAACAGATATGTATAATGCTTTCCGAGCATAAAATCTGCCACCTATGGGTTGATTTTCGCTCTCATTAGTTTATGCCAATATATTTTTAATGTCGACAAGACCTGGAAAACTTATATAGATTTTTTCCACTTCTGTGGTATCATAAGCCTGTAGTTATAAATAAGCAAATATGGATAAATCAGCGTATGAGATTGTAGAACATGAGTATGATGTAGTGGTAGTAGGTGCAGGTGGAGCAGGACTCAGAGCAACACTTGGAATGGCTGCAACTAATTTTTCAGTTGCTTGTATCTCTAAAATCTTTCCAACACGCAGTCATACAGTTGCAGCACAAGGCGGAATCAGTGCAGCTTTGGGTAATATTGGCGAAGATGATTGGCGCTGGCATGCGTATGACACAATAAAAGGCTCAGACTGGCTCGGCTAAAGCTGTGATTGAGCTTGAAAATTTTGGTGTACCTTTTTCTCGTACTGAGGATGGCAAAATATATCTACGTCCCTTTGGTGGAATGACTACTCATTTTGGTAGAGGAAAATCTGCTCAGCGTACTTGTGCAGCAGCAGACAAAACTGGGCATGCAATTCTTCACACTCTATATCAGCAATGTCTTAAATTCAACGCTGAATTCTTTGTTGAATACTTTGTAATTGATTTAATCATGGATAATGAAACCGGAGCATGCTGCGGAGTTATTGCTTGGTCACTATGCGACGGCACATTGCATAAATTTCGCGCACATTCGGTGGTATTGGCAACAGGTGGATATGGACGTGTTTATTTCTCTGCAACCAGTGCACATACCTGCACAGGTGACGGTAATGGTATGGTGGTGAGAGCTGGATTGCCACTTGAAGATATGGAATTTGTGCAATTTCACCCAACAGGAATATATGGCTCAGGGTGCTTGATGACAGAAGGATGTCGCGGTGAAGGGGGGTACCTTGTTAACTCTCAGGGCGAAAGGTTCATGGAACGTTACGCGCCAAAAGCAAAAGATTTAGCTTCTCGTGATGTGGTAAGTCGTGCAGTAACAATTGAAATCAGGGAAGGCAGAGGTGTTGGACCGAAAAAAGATCATATGTATTTAACTATAGCACACCTTGATCCGGAAGTAATAAAACTGAGACTTCCAGGCATTAGCGAAACCGCAAGGACCTTTGCAGGAGTCGACGTTACTAAAGATCCAATACCGGTTATTCCAACCGTTCACTACAATATGGGCGGTATTTCAACCAATTATTACGGAGAAGTGATCACATTGAAAAAAGGTAAAGAAGAAGTGGTAGAAGGATTATTTGCAATTGGAGAGGCAGCATGTGTTTCTGTGCACGGTGCAAATCGGCTTGGTTCTAACTCGCTTCTTGATCTTGTGGTTTTTGGTAGAGCTGCAGCGCTCAGAGCAAAAGAGAAGATAAAGCCCAACGTGCCACATAAAAAATTGCACTCAGATTGCACAGATTGGATAGTAGCTAGGTTTAATAAAATGCAATTTGTCTCTGGAGAGTTCAGAGTATCGAAGATACGCAGCGAAATGCAACACACCATGCAAAAATATGCATCAGTGGTCCATGTTGCTGAAGTTTTAGAAGAAGGTAAAAAAAGCTGTAAAAGAAGTAGCAAAAATGATGCCTGATATTGCAATTGAAGATCGCAGTATGATATGGAACAGTGATTTAGTTGAAGCACTGGAACTTGCCAACATGATCCCACAAGCAGTTATTACTATGGAATGCGCGGCCAATCGCGAAGAAAGCAGAGGTGCCCATGCTCGTGAGGATTTTCCCAAGCGTGATGACAAAAACTGGATGAAGCACACCATAGCGTGGCTCGAAGAAAAGAAAGGCCAAATTAATGTAAAAATTGATTATAAGAAAGTTGCTGAAAAAACTCTAAGCGATGAGATTGATTTCATAGTGCCAGAGAAGAGAGTTTATTAGTTACACTGTACGCTTATGCGGTTCCTTGTGAGGCTCACTATGCGTGTCACTCATTTGAGAATTTGGAGGATTTTTATGTTCTGGTTGATCTGATGACTTTTGTTGATCATTGTTAATGAGGTTCTTCGCTTCACTAGTTGAATTTTCAAAAAGCTTCTTAATACCACTAAATCCTAAAGTTAAAGTAAGACATATAACTCCAGCAACAGATATGATAGGAATAGCTGCTCCAATTCCAACCTGACCCTGAAAAAATGCAAATGCTGCTATTGCAATTACAGTAACCGTTACTGTGATTGTTAACAATTCACGGGTCCTATTTGCTGGATCCACGTACTTTCCAAAAGCAGATAGTGCTTTTCCCGTAGCAGATGCTCCTTCTCTTATAGCAGAGCCTGTCTTTTTGATGACAGACTTGCATTTTTTTGAAGCAGTTCCACAGTGATATTTTTCCTCAAGCTGCTCTTTTAATTCTTTAGCTTTCTCCTGTGCTTTTTGTGGAGTTCCTGAATAATCTTTTAGATCTCGTAGAGCTAAATAGTACTTTTTAGTATGGAATTCTGGATCTTCTAACCACAAAGAATCATAATTAGCACCTTTTTGTAATAATGCTACACAAAACTTTGTCGTATTATCATAATTAGCTACCAAATCAAAAATTGTTTCTTGCGATAGGTATTCGATACTTCCTTTTTTTGCTCTTTTCTTTAGTGCCAATTCTAGGGGTGTATTGCCTTTCCTATTAGCTGCATTTGCAGCATCTCTTAATTGATTTTCAGATATTTTTCTTAATATTAACTCCAAACATACAACTTTTTGTTCTCCCTTGAATGAAGCAATACAGTGCAGAGCATTATTCCCTTCTTTATCCTGAGCAGTAATATCAGCACCATTTTGTAGAAATAACTCTAAGGCTTTATACCTATTTGTTTTTTCAAACTTTCTATCTGTACATGATCGATCCTCATTCTTTTCTTTTATATGCTGAAGCAACTGGTGAAGAGGTGTTTGCCCTTTATCATTGGTGGCATTTATAGCGTTACTAAATTCATCTTTACCTAGAGTCAATTCCAGGCATGCAACTTTTTGCTCTCCTTTAAATGAAGCAATATAGTGTAGAACATTATTACCTCTGCCGTCTTTTTTGCTAATATCAGCACCATTTTCCAATAGTAGCTTTAAGACTTTGTACCTACTAGTAGCTCTAAAATCTTTTTTAACTATATTTTGTATTTTATATCTTAATGAAGATTTTTTACCCTTTTCTTCTATATGCTGGAGCAATTGATGAAGTGGTGTATTGCCATCCTTATTTGCCGTATTTGCCAATTCCTTGTTTTTTCTAGTATAAGCTTAGTAAAGTCACACTTTGCTTCCCCATCTAATTTTACAACGTAATGTAAAATTGT
>NZ_JAAXCS010000164.1:0-2248 GCF_013309895.1 Wolbachia endosymbiont of Atemnus politus
TTCCAATAAGCGATCGTTAATGTCCTCATCAGCACATACACTAAAAATTTCTCCATTTTTAGGCTCTGTATCATTGGTTTGATATTTACGATCATCATCACTATCACTTCCTACTCCGCTGTCTTCACTATTACTACGATTGTAATGATTTTGATCGTTGTTCTTTCCAGTAATTTCTGAAATTACTTGTCCTATTTCCTCTTTTTTTATAGGGTCTAATTCTTTCGATATTTTTCTATTCAATACCGGAAGGAAACACTGGACATAGTACCTATGGTATTTTTCTTGTTCTCTAAGCGATTCTTCTAATTCAGCTAATACATCAGGGCTAGCACCTTCCTTAAATAACCTTTTACACCTTTTGAGAGTTCCATCTCGACTTCTTGGTTTTTTACGCCTATGTTCTTCTTTTTTTACTTTCCTCTCTATGGTGTCACGCAATTGCTTGTCTTTTTCTTTTCCCTCCTGCTCTCGCTTTTCATTTTTATCTATGCATTCTTCTAATTTATCTGCATTAGTAGCTAGTGCACTTAGATCCATACTCATGCTAAACCCCTAATATTAAAAGCTATTTGGTTGTTAGCGCTATTAAACTAACAACCTATTGAATTAGACTTTTAAATTGAGCTAAACGTTGTATGTGTAATCGAAATATAGGTGGAAAGGCAGAAAACTAGTTGCTATTAGAAAATTTGCCATCATAGTTAAACCCCACTTCAATATTTACCTACTATTTTAACTATTTAATCTTAAAAAATAATAAATGTAGCTAAAGTAGATTAAGAATATGCTGCTGTTAAAACAGGATAGGAGACTACAGAAATTTAAATGTGATCATTTTTATGCAAAAGCTTTTATAACTTCTGTTCGTATTTTAATTTGGTTGTATTTTATTAAAAAAAACTTTAGATTTATTTCATAATCAACATTTACAACTCAATGATTCAAACGTGGAATTTATTGCAAACAGGGCAGAAGGAAAATTATAAGGTAGCATATACAAACGCTCGCATTATCGACCCAGAAACTAAACTTGATATAAAAGGTTCACTGTTAACTGAGGGGAACAAAATCGTTGATTTTGGTGAATCATTATTTTCAGATGGAGCTCCAAGTGAGGTTGATGAAACAATAGAGTGCGAAGGGCTTGTTCTAATGCCGGGCCTTGTTGACATTCACGTGCATTTTCGTGAGCCAGGTCAGGAGCATAAGGAAACCATATATACAGGTAGCAAATCTGCAGCCGCAGGAGGTGTTACAACTGTAGTCTGCCAGCCAAACACTACTCCAGCAATAGATAGTGTCATTTTGGCTAAATATTTAAAATATAGAGCGCTTGAAACTTCACATGTGAACATTGAATTCTACGCTAAAATTACCACTTCAGAGGAAAAGTTAACTGAAATGGCCCTTTTAAAAGAAGCAGGTGCAGTTGGGTTTACTGATGATGGTATGCCAGTTATGAATCCAATGGTTATGAGGCAGGCGCTACTTTATTCAAGTATGCTGAATGTCCCTATTGCTCAACATGCGGAAGATTTAAATTTATCAGCAGGCGGAGCAATTAACGAAGGTAAGATTTCTGAGGAATTGGGAGTAAAGGGAATTTTAAGTGCATCAGAATCGGTCATGGTAAGTCGCGATATACTGCTTATGAAAGATATAGAAAATGTTCACTATCATATTTTACACGTTTCTTCAAAAGATTCACTTGATGCTATTAAACGTGCAAAGGATTTAGGATTAAATGTTACGTGCGAGGTAACCCCTCATCATTTCACTTTAACTGAAGATATAGTAAAACAACATGGGGCAATCGCGAAAATGAACCCGCCACTTCGCACCGAAGAGGACCGTTTGGCCATGGTTGAAGGTTTAAAAATAGGTGTGGTTGATTGCATTGCAACCGATCACGCACCGCATGATCGCAGTTCTAAAGATCTGCCACTTGAGAACGCTGCATTTGGCATTGTAGGCCTCGAGACAATGCTGCCCATCTCACTTGAACTTTACCATAGTGGGCAGATGAGCTTGTTTGATGTACTAGCAAAACTCACATACAAGCCTGCAGATATAACACACATACCACGCGGTCGCATACAGAAAAACCTTGCTGCAGACTTAATTCTAGTTGACCTGAATCACGAATGGGAAATTAAAATAGACAATTTTGCCAGTAAATCAAAAAATTCTCCTTTTGACGGACGCAAGGTAAAAGGACAAGTAATACGCACTATTGTGTCCGGCA
>NZ_JAAXCS010000165.1:0-2227 GCF_013309895.1 Wolbachia endosymbiont of Atemnus politus
GAAGAAAGAATTCTGAGAATGCGCTTTGGCCCTGGTAAAGACGGAAAGGAACAAACGTTAGAAGAAGTTGGAAGAATCTTCAATGTAACACGCGAGAGAATTAGGCAAATAGAAGCAAAAGCTCTGCGCAAATTAAAACATCCAAGTCGCTTAGAAAACCCAGAAGGTTCTTTTAAGGTACATGTATTAAGTGGATGTTCTAAAAAATGCAAGGGCAGTTGGAAATATTCAGTGATATAATTAGCAAACCCTCTTCTCTGGCGCTATGAAATTAATCTCATCGCTTTTAGAGTTTTTCAGCAACTTTCTTGTAATCAATTTTCACATTGATCTGGCCCTTCTTTTCTTCGAGCCACGCTATAGTGTGCTTCATCCAGTTTTTGTCATCACTCTTAGGAAAATCTTCACGTGCGTGAGCGCCTCTGCTTTCCTCACGGTTGGTTGCGCATTCCATAGTAATAACTGCTTGTGGGATCATGTTGGCAAGTTCCAGTGCTTCAACTAAATCACTGCTCCATATCATACTGCGATCTTCAATTGCAATATCAGGCATCATTTTTGCTACTTCTTTTACAGCTTTTTTTACCTTCTTCTAAAACTTCAGCAACATGGACCACTGATGCATATTTTTGCATGGTGTGTTACATTTCGCTGCGTATCTTCGATACTCTGAACTCTCCAGTGACAAATTGCATTTTATTAAACCTAGCTATTATCCAGTCTGTGCAATATGAGTGCATTTTTTATGTGATGCGTTGGGCTTTAGCTTCTCTTTTGCTCTGAGCGCTGCATCTCTGCCAAAAAACCACAAGATCAAGAAGCGAGTTAGAATCAAGTCGATTTGCACCGTGCACAGAAACACACACAGCTTCTCCAATTGCAAACAGCCCATCTACTACTTCTTCCTTGCCTTTATTCAGGGTAATTACTTCTCCATGATAATTAGTTGGAATGCCGCCCATATTGTAGTGAACAGTTGGAATGACTGGAATCGGATCTTTAGTAACATCAACCCCCGCAAAACTCTTCTGGATCAAGGTGTGCTATAGTTAAACTGTACATATGATCTTTTTTCGGGCCAATGCCTCTGCCTTCCCTAATTTCATTTGTTATTGCGCGACTCACCACATAAAGAGAAGCTAAATATTTTGCTTTTGGCGCGTAACGTTCCATAAACCTTTCGCCCTGAGAATTAACGAGATACCCGCCTTCGCCGCGACATCCTTCCGTCATCAAACATCCTGAACCATATATTCCTATTGGATGAAATTGCACAAATTCCATATCTTCAAGTGGCAACCCAGCTCTTACCACCATGCCATTACCGTCACCTGTGCAGGTATGTGCACTGGTTGCAGAGAAATAAACACGTCCATATCCACCTGTTGCCAATACCATCGAATGTGTGCGAAATTTATGCAATGTGCCATCGCACAGAGACTAGGCAAGAACTCCGCAGCATGCTCCGGTTTCACTATCCATGATTAAATCAATTACAAAGTATTCAACAAAGAATGCAGCATTGAATTTAAGACATTTCTGGTATAGGATATGAAGAATTGCGTGCCCGGTTTTGTCTGCTGCTGCACAAGTGCGTTGTGCTGATTTTCCTTTACAAAAGAGAGTTGTCATTCCACCGAAGGCACGCTGGTATATTTTGCCATCTTCTGTACGTGAAAAAGGTACGCCAAAATTTTCAAGTTCAATGACAGCTTTAGCGACGTTTTTACACATATATTCTATTGCATCCTGATAACCGAGCCAGTCTGAGCCTTTTATTGTGTCATACGCATGCCAGCGCCAATCGTCCTCAGCAATATTTCCTAAAGCTGCACTGATCCCGCCTTGTGCAGCAACTGTATGACTGCGTGTAGGGAAAACTATAGAAATGAAAGCAACTGAAAAATTAGTTGCAGCCATTCCAAGTGTCACTCTGAACCCTGCTCCACCTGCTCCCACTACCACTACGTCATACTCATGTTCCACAATCCCATACGCTGATTTACCCATATTTGCTTATTTCATAACTACAGGCTTATGGTACCACAGAAGTGAAGGAATCTATGCAAGTTTTCTAGGCTCTGTGGACAAAAAATATAAAGAGAGATAAAAAGTGGTAGTTTATCCAAATGAATATAAAAATGGAGAAACTACCGAATGGGATATTAAATAAAAGAAGGAAATTGGAAACAAATTTTAGAGTTCATAAAAAGTGTAAAAGGAATTA
>NZ_JAAXCS010000166.1:0-2163 GCF_013309895.1 Wolbachia endosymbiont of Atemnus politus
TTGGTGAGGCGGGGGTAAATTATGTGATGGCTGGCCGTGGGAAAACTACAAGCGTGAAAGTGATAAGGCTTAAAGATCCCAAGTCGAGAATGCGTTTTTCTACTTGGAATGTGGGGACTCTGACTGGCAAGCATGGTGAGATTGCAGAAGTTTTGCTTAGAAGAATGGTGGATGTTTGCTGTGTGCAAGAGACAAGATGGTTGGGTGGGAAGGCAGATAAAAGGCTTTTTGAAAAAGGTGACTGGAAAAAGGAAGCAGGAGTGGGTGTTGCTGTGGCAAATGAATGGTGTGATAATGTTGTGGAAGTAAAAAGAATGAATGATCGTATGATTGTTGTTAAATTGACTTGACCAGGCACGCGATTGTAGCCAATATTTTGTTCACTTTATCCTCTATAGGTAGTGTGTCTTCTATCTCCGTTAATCTATCAACTATATTAATTAGCATCTCTTTTACATCTATTGCACCCAAAATCGCAGGAATTTCCCTCACTATAACTTTATTTTCTGTTTCGATTCCAATCTCAAAACCCATTTCGAAAAGCTTATCTTTATAAATTTCAACCATCTCCATCCCAGCTTGGTTTTCGATTTGAACCACTTCAGGAAGAAGCAATTTTTGTTTTTTTATGCTTGTTTTTTGTTTTAAGCATTCATACACTAACCTCTCATGGGCTGCATGTTGATCGACTACAACTAGTTTATCTCGAGCCTCAGCAATTATATAAGTATTGTAGACCTGGCAGCGTGCAAACCCTAGAGGATGGCTCTCTATCAAGTCAATTTGTTCCCTTTCCAGAACCATAGTTTCCACTTGTGGCAGGGGCTTTTGCATACCAGTAAAAGATTCTGACCGCTCTGATAAGCCTTTTACTTCTACATTTGGAGCATTAAATTCTTTCATTAGCCGATTTTCTAAATGGCTTGGCCTTCTTTCGTAAAATTCTTTTTGACTTTTTGCTTTTTTGTTTTCCTCAGTATTAACACTTCCTTGACTCTCATTAACCAAAGGTGGATATCTTAGTTCCTCTTCAATACCTCTCATTGTGCCTATTCTTGTCGACAATCCCTTAATTAACCCTCTCCTCACTATTTCATATATTAGCCTCTTATTCTGAAATCTTACTTCTGATTTATTTGGGTGCACATTTACATCTACTTGATCATATGGTACTTCTAAATGCAACGTCGCAAAAGGATATCTATCGCCTGGAATAAAATCATGATACGCGTATCGAATTGCACCAATAAGCAGGTTATCCTTAATTGGCCTTCCGTTAACAAACGTATAGATCATATCAGACTTACCACGATTGACAGTCGGTTTACAGATGTGCCCTGTAAGTCTAACTCTGTTTTCTTTTTCCTCAATTTCCAGAGCATTTTCCTGAAACTCTTTTTCTATTTCACATAGTCTACTAAATAATGAGGTTTGCTTAGCGTATTTTAAGAGCTTTTTATTACCTGAAATGAGACTAAACCCTATTCTATAATTTATCATTCTAAGTTGTTTACTATATCAACTATAGCTTGTGTTTCTGCTCTTTCGGTTTTCAGAAATTTTAGCCTATTTGGTGTGGCAAAAAACAAATCACGAACTTCAATATGTGTACCTTGTAATGAGGAGCAGGGTACAAGTTCCCCTATCTTTTCTCCACCCTCATACTTTATAGACCACGCTTCATTTGCTCTGATTGCTTTAGACGATAACTTTATTCTACTTACTGCTGCTATTGAAGGCAGAGCTTCCCCTCTAAAGCCAAGGTGTTTGATTTCTATTAATTCACTATCGCTCAATTTTGAAGTGGCATGGCGCATAAACGCAAGTCCTAAATCATCCTTTTCTATTCCATTTCCATCATCTATCACCGTAATAAGATTGCGCCCACCACTTTCTATTTTGATCTCTATTTCTGAACTTCCAGCATCTATTGCGTTCTCCACTACTACACTTGCTGGTCTCTCAATTGCCTCTCCCGCTGGTTTATTGTTTTTGTATCTATTATTGCCATCTACTTACCCTCTTTTTGCCTATATTAAAAGATTTAACATGAATTTACTACTGAAAATGTTGACTCCACTTTCTTTATTATGTAAAAGGTGTGGGCTCATTTTTTTGAACCGACGTTTTTGAAGCCGTTAAATTTGGGCTTTTAAGGTACTT
>NZ_JAAXCS010000167.1:0-2043 GCF_013309895.1 Wolbachia endosymbiont of Atemnus politus
TATGACATCAATGTCTTCTATAATTCCACTAGATTTATTTAAATTAGAGTTGTAACATCGATGTAAGTTGTAAACTCCTTTGTTTCTGAAACTGGCAATGGCGTATTTCTTGGTATGAACTTTTCAACTATTCCTCCCATAGTTTCTATGCCAAGTGATAAAGTCAAAACGTCCAAGAGACCAAGCTCCTATCTTTTGAGCTTGAAGTTAAATAATAAGCCTGCAAAGCTGCCCCAATAACAACTGCTTTATCTGGATCTACATCATTCAGTACCTTATTTTCAAAGAGTTTGACTAGTAAGTTATAAACTAATGGCACTCTACTAGTGCCACTAATTAAATTACCCCTTTTATATCATCAAATTTAAGATCTATATCGTCTATAGTACGAGTGACTATATTGATAGTCCAAAGGACTTATTGCTTGCTCGAATTCCTCTTTGGTAATTTCACATTTAAATAATTCACCGTTAATATTGAATTCAAAAGTTCCAGAGGCATTGCCGCTAAGGTATTCTTTCACGGTACGTGTTGGAGTGTTAGCAGGGCGTTCTTCACTTAAACCCACCTTTTCTCTATACTTATTAAGCACAATAATGCTCAGCAGATGATCAAAATCATCACCACCAAGTTTAGTATCACCACCAACTGCAAGGACTTGAAACACTCCTTGGTGCAATTTCAATATCGAAATATCAAATGTTCCGCCACCGAGGTCATAAACTGCATATATTCCACTGTTATTGTTCTTTTCAATGGAATAAGAAAGCGCCGCAGCAGTTGGCTCATTAACAAGGCGAAGAACTTCTATGCCAGCTAATTTTGCTGCGTATTTAGTTGCGTTACGTGTTGAATCGTTAAAGTAAGCTGGCACAGTAATCACTGCTTTTTTTACTTCCAGCCCTGTAGACTTTTTTACCCTCTCACATAAAGCTTTTAATATTTCAGCAGAAATTTCAACAGGAGTGAGATACTTTCTTCTGCGCATTTTACCCTAATAACTTTTTCACTGTCATCGTCTATTTCAAAATTGATGCCTTCTTTGTGCAAGTCTTTGACACTTTTACCCATTAAACGTTTTTCCGAGTAAATTGCACCTGAGCCAACATCTTAGCTGGTTTTCAATATGTTATTTTCATATGAAAGAGCAGAAGGTAGCAGTTCTCTTCCTTGTCTATAATCCTAATATCTCCACGTCACCAGCTTTATTCATTATATCAATTAAAGAATTGGTAGTGCCAAGGTCTATACCAAACACTGTTTCATTTGAATTCGGTTCAGAAATTTGAATTGGCCGCATTTTTCTTCATTTCCTCAAATGACTTATATAAATATTTCAATCTCAAAACATGCGTAATAGCTTCACCAAAATTCTTTGCAGCAAAAGCATTAATTAGATTTTTGGTGCAACCCTTTATCTTTTCATCAATCATCCAACTTGCAAATTGTAGATCATCACAGTCTAGCAAATACTCTCTTATTTCCATTGATTCATTCAATATTTTAGAATTTATATGGTCCTTTTGGCTTTTTACACCAAAATGATCCAGCAAATGCGCGGCACTTTTTAGTGGTGACTTTACCACTTGATAAGCTTTGTTTATATTTTCCATGTTTTTGGACTGTTTTTCATTTATATCAGCTCTGCTGAGCGCAATATACTTTTTCTCAAGCTCATCAAAGCTGATGTTGAAAGCTTGTTCGATTTCAAACAATGTAAAATAGTTGCTAGACATGAAAAATCTCCACAACCACATTTTCCTTTCTCATTAGGGTTTTTAAAAACAAAACCAGATGAGAGAGAGAGAGAGAGAGAGTTTTTCCTCTACGTAATCTATTTCAGAGCCAATGATAAACATGACAAATTTTGGATCGATCAATACCTTGACTTTTTGGCCATCACTGCAGCTTTCTTCAATTACTGACTCTAAAGGACGAATATCATATGCATATTCAATATCATATTTTAAGCCGGAACATCCTTTTTGTTTAATTAGTACCCTTATTCCTATTGCTTCTTCTGACTTCTCAAGGTTATCGTGC
>NZ_JAAXCS010000168.1:0-2042 GCF_013309895.1 Wolbachia endosymbiont of Atemnus politus
AAACTTTTTTCCTCTGTCTCCTGATTCAACTGAACAACCATTAGAAGAAAGATCTTTGTCTGCTATAGAAAAATCCTACACGGAACTTGTGAGGAAAAATCATGAGCAACGTTGGTAAGTGGTTTTAATGTGCTCTTTAAATTAAACTTACATATGTAGCTTTGATATAAAAGACTGAATATATAGCATGGTTTTGTTATGGTAGTAATCTATATAGTTCTATGTGTAATATTTGTCGCTATTTTGGATAATTCATTAAGCTCTTAATAAGAAGTATGGTTAACTTAAAGATTTCCATAAATATTGAAAAGTGGAGGGAATAAATTGGAATGTTCATGTTTCTTCCTTGAGTTGTAAAATTTCAGAATGAGAGAGGCCAGTAGATTCAGCTATCAAGTCTCCAGATGCGCTAGCTTTAAGCAGATTTTAGCCTGTTGTTGGTTCTCTTCTCTTCCATCCTTCCTACCCTCAGCTCTGCCTTTTTCATGGCCAATTTGGATGCCTCTTTCTTCCCCTACCCTAACATCTTCATCAAATTTTTCAGCTAAAGCAGCCATCTCATCCATTAGACGTTTCTTTCCTTGCTCATATGCTAGTAACTCTTCTTCTGACCAATTAAACTTATTCATCTCTTCATATGCTCGTTTTTATTATTATGTCACTTCCTACTATCTTATCTAGTTCCTCTTCCCTTGTTTCTGCTGCTTAGCGAAAAAAATAACACTACATTTCGACTATATTTTACAACTGATCTTCTTTTTTCTTCGTGAATTTTGGTAGTTCTATGAATACGAAATAAAAGTCCTTTAAGTCGTACTCAAAGCTATTCTGATCCAAAATAACATGGTTTGATTTATGCTCAGCCTTGCCTGGAAAAATGATACAATCAGCAACAGCTATAAAGATTATTTCCTTGAGGTTGTGATAATCATCTCCTTTATCTGCTTGACTTGAGTAAGCTTTGGCAGAATAGTACTGTACACGTTTTCGAAGCTTTTGGTTTTAGTGAACTGCATTTCTATAATATATCTGGAATTTTGAGAGTCCCCTTACAAAGAACATCGACGATACTCTGTTTTTAGCGGCGATTTCAGGGTCCAAAATGGTAGCTAAAAACTCAACATCCTGAATAGCAGCTAAGCCAGGAAAGCCTAAAATATCGTTCAAGAAATGGATGAGGATGTCTTTATTCCGGTCAGTGCCAAATATTCTCTTGAAGGCGAAATCATTTCATGCGTCAAGGAACTTAGAAAAAGCCATAAGAAATTAAGTAGAAAAGCATTAATAATTATACACAATTGTGAAGAAATATTCAACGGTTTTATTTTGGAGCCACTAAATCTTGTTTTTTGAGCATGTTAAGGAAAAATTTGACTGTCAGAGAGAATAGCATTTCATTCTTTATATGCCCTTTGATCATCTTTTATGCAATTACCCCCTAAAAAAGCCAGGGAATGGATATTATAAATTTAGTAGCAAAAAAAATTAAAATATCATAAAGAACACGAATTTAGTAGAAAATTTATGTTAACCTGTGTAATGTTTATTTTTGTGAAAAAGAGTGACTGCTAGCGATGATAGCAATGATGACGCAACTGATTTAGAATACAAAGTAGGACAAAGAGTAAAACATTGGAGGTTAAAGCGAGAATATACTCAGGAGGGCTAAGTCAGGAAAATCGGTGTAAAATACTCGGTAATACTTCATTATGTGAAAAAGGAAAGCGTAAAATTTCAATCAAAAGATTATATAGCATCGCAGAGGCGTTATCAGTTAGCATTATGTATCTTATTCCAACAATATCAAATGAAAAAAGTTATCTTGAGAATGAGGGAGGAAATATATTAGATCCAGTGGAAAAGCATGAAAAATTTGAGAATCAAGAATTTCGTAATGTAATTTACTCATTAATCAAATCTACTCGAGCTAACAAAGAAAACAGTAGAAAAGTAGCAAGAGTAGAGGTGGCTTGGAGTTTAGTAAAAGCAGGGGTTTCTGTTGACATAATTTTCCAAGCAACCGGTTTATCAGCTGAAGTAAT
>NZ_JAAXCS010000169.1:0-1927 GCF_013309895.1 Wolbachia endosymbiont of Atemnus politus
TCGTTTCATCCAATGTGCTAAAGTTTGTTATGGGGCTGGTGTTAGGTATAGTTTCATGCCAAATAGTGAATCTGACGTGATATTATGCAACCATTATGCTATTTTTAAACGAGCCCCCCTATTCCATAACACACACAACAGGCGTATGATCAGATGGATTTTCCAGCTTGCGCAGCCTGTCATCTATGTAGCACTTCTCTAACCTATCGGCAGCTTGCGGTGATAACAGCATATGATCTATTCGCATTCCTTGGTTATTTCTCAGCGAACTACCTTGATAATGCCACCAAGTAAACTGCTGTAAACTCGGGTGGGATATTCTAAATGCGTCTTTAAATCCAAGATTCAAAATCGCTCTTAACTTCTCACGTTCTTTTGTATGAAAGCACATTTGACCATTCAATAAAATTGGGTCAAAAACGTCAATTTCATCTGGTGCAACATTATAATCGCCAGCTACGATAGTTAACTCCTCATTCTTCAACAAATTACCCATTCTTTCATGTAGGTTATCAAAAAACTTGAGTTTATACGCAAACGCGTGAGAGTCCGGGCTTTGACCATTTGGAACGTATACGCTCACTACTCTTACATTCTGATTATCTTGCTTTATTACACACTCTATATAACGTGCTTCTTGATAACTTTCCACGATATTGATTTTAGATTTCTCTAGTATCGGATATTTAGACAGAACACAAACCCCATTTCTCGCAACTTGCCCATAGACAGCACATTCATATCCTAGCTTTTCTATCTCTGCATAAGGGAACTGTTCTTCCGTGCATTTTATTTCTTGTAGTAAAATTATATCTATTTGACTATCAACTATAAAACTACAGAGTTGATTAACCCTCTTGCGTATAGAGTTTACATTCCAAGTTGTAATTTTTAGCATCAACAATCCTTATTAATTATATCAATTAAGCTCTCTCTAGTAGGTAACCTCGATGTTATAATCTTTTTCCATTTGATTGACTTTAAACTATCAGCAATATTCTTACTCATAGTATATGCAATTATATCGCCTGTTGCATAAGATAGACCACTTTTTAAAACTAAGGAACAGAATATTCTTGCTGTCTGTGAAGAAAAGAAAGCAACACTATTGATTTTATCCCCCGACAACAAATTTTTGCACCTGTTAGTTAAACTCCTTTTGATAATTGTCTTATAGAATATAACTTCTATTACATTAAAACCCTCTTCAGACAATTTCTTCTTTAAATCACATGATACTTCTTGTCCCCTTATATACAAAAACTTTACTCCTATTGAATAGTGATTTTTTATAAACGATATCAGCCCATCAACATTGCTATCTGCTGATGTGATATCAGAAAATCCTGCATCCTTTGCAGTTTGCATAGTTGAATTACCAACTGTAATAATTGGAAGATCATCTACTTTGCACATTTGACTAAATGCTTTCACACTGTTCTTGCTTGTAGATATTACAACATCAAATTCACATGCAGACATATCAGGATGCAAATATTTTATCGTGAATACTGGTTCTATATACACTTTGTACCCACATTTTTTCAGCATATTTCTTGTATTCAGTGAATCTGATAAAGGCCTCGTTAATAAGATAGACTTCATTCTGATTTGCTTTACTTTCGGTAAGATAATACCTTTGATGAATGAATTACTGAATAAAAATTTTTGAGCTAACAGGAAATTCCGACCTCTGTGTACGAGTTACCAGAAAGGAAGGTTAGCATCAGGGTAGAATATCATAAGATGTCTGGAGTTTGTGTGATGGTCAGAAGGAGAGTACTGATGGTTGCGCCTGCTTATCCCTAAGATGGATAATGACATTGTCAGATTGACATTAAGGATATTAGCAGACGACATAGTACTTAATTGTTTTTCCAGATGAGGAAAGTGAGACTTTGTGAGATGATAGTTGCACGAGTAGAAT
>NZ_JAAXCS010000170.1:0-1888 GCF_013309895.1 Wolbachia endosymbiont of Atemnus politus
CCCGCTCAACTGGGTCACGCGCTGGCCTTTGCGGTCTCTTGAATTGCCTTAGCTACAATTATTTAAGAAATTTACTAAACGGAGAAAAAAGGCAAAATAATCCCCGTGGGTGGCTAGTTATTTACATTTAACTTTCAAACATGGCGTTCTCTTATTCTAAACGTCTTATAACCTCGACTCAGTTGCTTTTGAAGTCTCAATTATAAACGTTAAGAAATTTACTAAGCAGAAAAAAATACAAAAGAAACCTAGGGCAGCTAGTTATTCACTATCATTTTATCAGTTGGCGTTTTTTAATGTTTTGAAGCGCCCAAATAGGCGCAATTTACAGCACTAGTCGGTAATGTAGACAACAATGAAAAAGACATGAGGTACACATAATGCAAAAAAATTAAACATGAGACGCCAGATACATAAGTTTTTTTGTCGTTTAATCTGTACAGAGAAGATAAATAATCAGCTTCGCTTTTATTGTAAGGAGATTGAAGCGGGTTGTAAAGGGGTTTTGCCAACAAAAGTTTGTTTTGCCAGAAGTCTCTTGCATTTATAGCACACTACATTAATATTTACATATTAATGCTGAAGATATTGATGAATAATATTGTAATTGTTGGTCTACAATGGGGCGATGAAAGAAAAGGTAAAATAGTAGATTATCTTTCTGGAAACGCAGAAGTAGTCGTGAGATTTCAGGGGAGGAATAATGCGGGTCATACTATAGTAATAGATGATGAGGTTTATAAGTTAAATTTGCTGCCTTCTGCTGTTTTAGAAGCGGGCAAAATATCTATCATAGGGAACGGTGTTGCTCTTGATTGACATGCTCTAATCTCAGAAATAGAGTCATTAAAAAAACTAGAGGAGTGGATATTAACCCGAGCAATTTGATGATATCTGAAAGCTGCCCATTAATACTTAGTGTACATAAGGACAAGGAAAAGTAATTTGAATATTTGAACGGGAGTCACAAAATTGGCACGAGAAACAAAGGAATAGGGCCATGTTATGAGGATAAAGTTGGAAGAAGAGTCATACGCCTTTGTGACTTGGAGAACGCAAATGAAATCAATAAAAGAGTGGATACTCTTCTAAGTTATCACAATGCTATCAGGCAGGGTCTGAGCTGCCAGGTAGTAAACAATGAAGAAATGTTAAAGGAAATTGAGGAGATCGCAAAAAAAATCCTTCCGTATAAGAAGACAGTATGGAGGATATTGAATGACTTTGCAAGAGAGGGCAAAAAAATGATATTTGAAGGTGCTCAAGGTACATTTCTAGATATTGACCATGGGACATACCCTTTCGTTACTTCAAGCAATACCGTAGCATCACAAGCAACAACAGGCTCAGGATTGTTTTCCAACGCTTATGTTATCGGTGTAGCAAAAGCTTATACAACAAGAGTGGGCAACAGTCCATTTCCTACTGAGCAAAAAAATGAAGTGGGGGATAGCTTATTTGCTATAGGCAAGGAGCTTGGAACAGTGAGCAATAGAAAAAGGCGCTGTGGTTGGTTTGATGCAGTTTTAGTACTTCAGGCAGTGCAACTCTCTGGGGTTTTAAGTATTGTATTAACTAAACTAGATATTCTCTATTCTTTTGACACGATTAAAATATGTACTGGTTATAAGTGCAGTGGAAGAATATACGATTATCTGCCTGCATCACATTCAATACAAGAAGAATTGGAGCCTATATATGAGGAATTTCCTGGCTGGAAAGAAGACACTCAAGGCAAAAAGTCGGTTGACGAGTTGCCTGCGAATTTGATGAAATATGTGAGAAAAATAGAAGAATTAATAGGTGTACCAATTTATCAAATTTCAACCAGTCCAAAGAGGGAAGACGTTATTGAGCTTTAAGAATTTAAGTTTTCTGAGAGTGCCCT
>NZ_JAAXCS010000171.1:0-1855 GCF_013309895.1 Wolbachia endosymbiont of Atemnus politus
CGACAAAGGAAACTTTGTATTTGGCGTTTCATGTTTAAATGTTTGCACTGTGTGCACTCCGTGTCTTCATAAAACTTCTAGGTTTTCAAGCTGAAACGCGCTTATAAGTCGTTTAAGTCAGTATAGAACGTCAAATAGAACAAGGGAGAATTTGAATACTAGCTACCCTAGGTTTCTTTTGCCTTTTTTTCTGCTTAATAAATTTTAATATTTAAATTAAGGTCTGTTGCAGTTTAAAAGTCGCTAAATTGCAGCGTTTAAGACTTTAAAAACGCCGATACTAGAAATAGATAATGACCAGGGGTTCTTTTGCCTTTTTTTCGATTTGGTGAATTTCTTAAATATTTTCTTAAGTTTTATATCTAAAACAATTCAAAAGCGTGACCTATATTTTTCCTGGATCCCAGTACTGGGATTGGGGGTACTGCCCTCCTGCCAGTGTCACGCGCTGCCTTTTTTTCCTGGATCCCAGTACTGGAATGACAGGATGAGGGGTATTGGGATGACAGGAGAAAGCTTGTCATTCCAGCCCAGATCATACAATATGTAATGAATTTAACTATCAAAATATAAATTTTTGATAAAAAAAAACTGGATCCCAGTACTGGGATAACACCCTCCTAGACTACTTGGATGACAAGAAAAGGAGGCTACTGGGATGACAGGAAGAGTTGGATGACACCGTTTTCGAAAAAAATAAGTTGACTTTTTTCTTGTCGTAATCCATACTAAATAAAGTATTATTTACAATGAGGGTAATGATGAAATACGAACAGTGGAGAGAAATATTAAGTGCAATCGATAAAGAAATAGATTTAAGTAAAGATAACGTAATTGAAAAGATGCAAAGAAATTAAAAGAGAAAGACAGAGATGAGTATGAAAAATGGGGAAAAGCTGGTTTTAAGGTAAATCACCTGTTTCACACTGTTTTTAAGTCTGATCTTCCATTGTTATTTGAAGATCATGAGTATGAATACACATTATTACACTTAGTTGCCCACGATAAACCTAGGAAATGTGGCGAATGCCTTATCAAAAGTAGAAGGAATTGGTGTTAATGCGGTACAAGGTGGATCATCTCTGGGGACTCCTTTACATGTAGCTGCCGAATTTAATAGTGAAAAGGTAATAGACGTTTTGTTAAGGGCAGGAGAAATAAATGTCAACGCAAGAGACTGTGTTATATATACCCCTTTGCACTGGGCCGCTTTCCACAACAGCAAGAAAGCAATAGATGCTCTGTTAAAAGCAGAAGATATTGATGTTAATTTAATAAATAAAAATTCTGAAACTCCTTTGCATTGTGCTGCTCGGTTTGGTAGTGAAGGAGCAATAAGTGCTCTACTGAAAGCAAAAGACATTGACGTTAATGCAAAAGATAAAGACAGCAAAACTCCTTTACTTTTAACTGTCTCAGATTGGAATAATGAAGAAGCCTTAAATATTCTAATAGGAGAAGCTGATGTTAAAGTGGTAGATAAAGATGGGAATACTCCTTTGCATTTAGTCGCTTTAAATGATGACGACGGAAAATTTGTACAAGCTCTAATAAAAAGAGGGGCTAATGTTAACGCAGAAAATCAAGATAGGTGTACTCCTTTACATTTAGGTGCTGAACATGGTCACACAGACATACTTAATGCTATAATACAAAACAGAGCTAATGTTAAAGTGGTAAATGTAAAAATGGAAGTACCCCTTTACATTTGGCTGCTTCACGTTATCGCGAAGAAAAAATTGTAAAAGTTCTAATAGAAGGAGGAGCTGATGTTAATGCAGTAGATAAAGATAAACGCACTTCTTTACATTTGGCTGTTTCATGCTACTCCAGTGTAGAAGTTGTGGGAACTCTA
>NZ_JAAXCS010000172.1:0-1817 GCF_013309895.1 Wolbachia endosymbiont of Atemnus politus
GGACAAAGGAAACTTTGTATTTGGCGTCTCATGTTTAAATGTTTGCACTGTGTGCACTCCGTGTCTTCATAAAACTTTTAGGTTTTCAAACTGAAACGCGCTTATAAGTCATTTAGACAGTATAGAACGTCAAATAGAACAAGGGAGAATTTGAATACTAGCTACCCTAGGTTTTTTTGCCTTTTTTTCTGCTTAGTAAATTTTTTATTATTTAAATTAAGGTCTGTTGCAGTTTAAAAGTCGCTAAATTGCAGCGTTTAAGACTTAAAAAACGCCGATACTAGAAATAGATAATGACCAGGGGTTCTTTTGCCTTTTTTTCTTGATTTGGTGAATTTCTTAAATATTTTCTTAAGTTATATATCTAAAACAATTCAAAAGCGTGGCCTATATTTTTCCTGGATTCCAGTACTGGGATAGAGGACACTGCCCTCCTGCCAGTGTCACGCGCTGCCTTTTTTTCCTGGATCCCAGTACTGGAATGACAGGATGAGGGGTACTGGGATGACAGGGGAAAGCTTGTCATTCTAGCCCAGATCATACAATATGTAATGAATTTAACTATCAAAATATAATTTTTTGATTAAAAAAAACTGGGTCCAAGTACTGGGATAACACCCTCCTAGACTACTTGGATGACAAGAAAAAGAGGCTACTGGGATGACAGGAAGAGTTGGATGACACCGTTTTCGAAAAAATAAGTTGACTCTTTTCTTGCCGTAATCCATACTAATTAAAGTATTATTTAAAATGAGGGTAATGATAAAATACGAACAGTGGAGAGAAATATTAAGTGCAATCGATAAAGAAATAGTTTTAAGTAAAGATAACGTAATTGAAAAGATAGCAAAGAAATTAAAAGAGAAATACAGAGATGTGAGTATGAAAAATGGATAAAAGCTGGTTTTAAGGTAAATCACCTGTTTCACACTGTTTTTAAGTCTGATCTTCCATTGTTATTTGAAGATCATGAGTATGAATACACATTATTACACTTAGTTGCCCACGATAACCTAGGAAATGTGGAAAATGCCTTATCAAAAGTAGAAGGAATTGATGTTAATGCGGTACAAGGTGGATCATCTCTGGGGACTCCTTTACATGTAGCTGCCGAATTTAATAGTGAAAAGGTAATAGACGTTTTGTTAAGGACAGGAGAAATAAATGTCAACGCAAGAGACTGTGTTATATATACCCCTTTGCACTGGGCCGCTTTCCACAACAGCAAGAAAGCAATAGATGCTCTGTTAAAAGCAGAAGATATTTATGTTAATTTAATAAATAAAAATTCTGAAACTCCTTTGCATTGTGCTGCTCGGTTTGGTAGTGAAGGAGCAATAAGTGCTCTACTGAAAGCAAAAGACAATGACGTTAATGCAAAGATAAAAACAGCAAAACTCCTTTACTTTTAACTGTCACAGATTGGAATAATGAAGAAGCCTTAAATATTATAATAGAAGGAGAAGCTGATGTTAAAGTGGTAGATAAAGATGAGAATACTCCTTTGGATTTAGTCGCTTTAAATGATGACGACGGAAAATTTGTACAAGCTCTAATAAAAAGAGGGGTTAATGTTAACGCAGAAAATCAAGATAGTAGTACTCCTTTACATTTAGCTGCTGAACATGGTCACACAGACATAGTAAATGCTATAATACAAAACAGAGCTAATGTTATAGTGGTAAATATAAAAATGGAAGTACCCCTTTACATTTGGCTGCTTCACGTTATCGCGAAGAAAAAATTGTAAAAGCTCTAATAGAAGGAGGAGCTGATGTTAATGCAGTAGATAAAGATAAACGCACTACTTTACATTT
>NZ_JAAXCS010000173.1:0-1808 GCF_013309895.1 Wolbachia endosymbiont of Atemnus politus
GAAATATCCTTAGTAGCATGATAATAAGATTGGCGGGGGTTGTCAAGGGTTTTTTTGTTTGTGTTAAAGTTTGTTATGCAAGAAGTCTCTTGCATTTATAGCGCACTGCATTAATATTTACATGTTAATTCAGAAGATATTGATGAATAATATTGTAATTGTTGGTCTACAATGGGGCGATGAAGGAAAAGGTAAAATAGTAGATTATCTTTCTGAAAATGTGGGCGTAGTTGTGAGATTCCAAGGGGGGAATAACGCAGGGCATACTATAGTAATAGGCGATGAGGTTTATAAATTAAATTTACTACCTTCTGCTGTTTTAAGAGCGGACAAAATATCTGTTATAGGAAACGGTGTTGCTCTTGATTCACATGCTTTGATCTCAGAAGTAGAGTCATTGAAAACTAGAGGAATAGATATCAACCCGAGCAATTTGATGGTGTCTGGAAGCTGCCCATTAATACTTAGTGTACATAAGGACAAGGAAAAGTTATTTGAAGATTTGAACGGAAATCACAAAATTGGCACGACAAACAAAGGCATAGGGCCGTGTTATGAAGATAAAGTTGGGAGAAGAGCTATACGCCTTTGTGACTTAGAAAACGCAGGTGAGCTCAATAAAAAAGTGGGTACACTTCTGAGTTACTCAATGCTATCAGGCAGGGTTTGGGCTGCCGGGCAGTAAAAAAAGGAGAAATGTTAAAGGAAATTGAGGAGATCTCGAAAAAGATTCTTCCATACAAAAAGCCAGTATGGAAAATATTGAATGACCTTATAAAAGAAGGTAAGAAAATAATATTTGAAGGTGCTCAAGGCACATTTCTAGATATTGACCATGGGACATACCCTTTCGTTACTTCAAGCAATACCGTAGCATCGCAAGCAATAACAGGCTCAGGATTGTCTTCCAATACCTATGTTATCGGTGTGGCAAAAGCTTATACAACAAGAGTGGGCAACGGTCCATTTCCTACTGAGCAAAAAAATGAAGTGGGGGATAGCTTATTTGCTATAGGTAAGGAGCTTGGAACAGTGAGCAATAGAAAAAGGCGCTGCGGTTGGTTTGATGCAGTTTTAGTACGCCAGGCAGTACAACTCTCTGGAGTTTCAAGTATTATATTAACTAAACTGGATATTCTTGATTCTTTTGACACGATTAAGATATGTACTGGTTATAAGTGCCGTGGAAAAATGTATGATTATTTACCCGCATCACATTCAATACATGGGGAATTAGAGCCGATATATGAAGAATTTCCTGGCTGGAAAGAAAACACCCAGGGCAAAAGGTCGGTTGGAGAGTTACCTGCAAATTTGACAAAGTATGTAAGAAGAGTGGAAGAATTAATAGGCGTACCAATTCATCTAATTTCAACCAGCCCAAAGAGGGAAGACGTGATAAAACTTAAAGATTTTAAGTTTTCTGAAAGTATTCTTGCATCTTATTGACTGTTACCCAATAAAAAACGCTTATTTAGCGAAAAAAACACTTGCACAATTCTAAATATTAATTTATTACGCAAAATAGCTTTACATTAAAATGAATGGTGAAGGTAAATTCAGTGTATAACGAAAATAAGCCCATATCCAACGCTTGCGGTTATTTTCAATGTTTCATTATCAGAGTTAGTGTAGGGCAAGGTTTTAATAGCCTATTTTTAGGGCGTTAGGATAGTCAAGTGTAATAATAGGAGGGATTATGGTAACTGCGGGAAGAATGGAGAAGAAAGCTATAAGAAAAAGGGCTTGGCCTGAGAAAAGCACAACAGTAGAAGCAAGAAAAACAAATAATCAGTTGAAGGATCTTG
>NZ_JAAXCS010000018.1:0-16379 GCF_013309895.1 Wolbachia endosymbiont of Atemnus politus
TACCACAGGGGTTCTTTTGCCTTTTTTCCTGCTTAGTAAATTTCTTAACGCTAAATTAGTTGCATAAAAGCGACTGAACCCTAGCGTTTAGGATAAAAACGCCGATATTTGAGGTACATAGAAAATAGCCAACCACCACGGGGATTCTTTTGCCTTTTTTCTTGATTGGTAAATTTTTTAATGTTTATAGCTAGAGGTTAATTGCAAAAAGCAGCTAGCGTTTAGAATAAAAAAACTTTTAAAGCGTTCCCATCAAGTACGATAAAGAAAATCATTTATATAATTGCTATGGCAACCAGTGTTGAAACCTGACGTGCCTTGTGATTTTATAAATAGAGGTTTTTATCTGATTTCACAACAAGGGCTTCTGGGTGACTTTGAAAGTATATATTACCATGCTTATCTTTAATAGCCTCTATTACCCCATCACTGGAGAATGCTGTAACTTTATATCCAAGTAACTCTAAATTTCTTCTATTTTCTGGCGTATTATTTATCACTCTTGAATGAGCATCTGGAAAACACGTGGAAAACCAGCCATTTACGTCAGGTGGTAAAAATTTAGCCACCACTTCTGCTTAGCGACTATTTGGAATTATCTTTATCTGCTGGAAAGGTACATTTTCTTGCTGTTGATTAGGTGCTGATTTTAAATGAGATCTTTGCTTCTCTTCATCGCTCACGAGATTTGCCACACTCACTACTTCAATTCCCTTTGCATTCATGATGCCTTGCAAACCACCACATATGCCAAGTAAATGAATTGTAGGGTTATCATCTACTATTTTTACAATCGCTTCAGTAACAAGCTGGCGGCAAGGAGTAGGCGGAAATGGTTCCGAGTGCAGGTTATCTGGAATGAATATTCTATTTATTTTGTGCTCTTCAATGAACTTCGCAACTTCAACTTTTATTCTGTCTAATGTCAGCTTCCTTGCTAATATTGCATCTTGTTTTGCAAGATTAAGCGATTCTGCTTGAATTTCTTTGAGGCTAATTATCTTATTATAATCGATGAGTACAGTTTTGACTCCCCAATTATTAAACATTTCATAGATATTTTGAGATAAGCCAACCTCATGTGGATATGTTTCTTCTTCTGTTTTCAATAAACCAACAACTATGTCACCATTTATTTGGTGATTAGTGCCTGCATAAGTAATGCCGCTAAATAACAGTACTGCACTTAATAAGATATTAAATACTTTGTTATAACATTTATATAACACAATTTACTTCATTAATATTAATATCATAACATATAATAGAGTATTTTGCAACAAGACGGTAAATTTATTAAGGAAAGTGGCCTGAGCAGGAATCGAACCAGCGACACAAGGATTTTCAGTCCTTTGCTCTACCAACTGAGCTATCAGGCCAACCATATGCTTTCATTTTTAGATAAAAAATGTTATTATGTCTATCAAAAGTTTTTAAAGTAATTTATATAAAAATAAAGGATGAACATTAATAACAAAGTAGGAATTTATCCTGGCACATTTGACCCTATAACCTTTGGGCATATTGACATAATAAAAAGAGCATGTAAACTAGTTGATAAACTAATAATCGGCGTTGCAGGAAATGTCAATAAGCATACTACTTTTGACGCAAAGCTACGAACAAGCATGGCCGAAAATGAAATAAAAAGGTTAGGAATTGATGCAGATGTTGTATCTTTTAATGGGTTGTTGATGAAGTTTGCTAAAGAGCAAAATGCTTCTGTTATCATTAGAGGATTAAGAGCAGTATCGGATTTTGATTATGAGTTTCAAATGAGTTTGGTAAATTATAAACTTCTTCTGGAAATTGAGACCATATTTCTTCCTGCCTCTGAAGACACTCAATTTATCTCATCAAGTTTTGTAAAAGAAATAGCGAGATTAGGAGAAAGTGCCAGCAAATTCGCGCCAGAGGGAGTTCAGAAAGAATTGATTAATCTGAATATGAATAGGGTAAGAATCGAAGAATAATGTTTATTTTCTATTCTCAAACATGTATATTCAACACATAAAATATTATAAGCTAAAGGAGCAACATGACAGAAGTGAGGGATAATAGTATAATAGTTTGTTGTCGTGGTGATGAGGATGATGAGGGTTCTGGCCATCCATTAATATATTTGCACAAAGAAGAAGAGGAAACGTTTTGTCCTTATTGTAGTAAGCCAATGGATGAAGAATTTAAATCTGAAGAACTTAAATCTAAAGAATTTAAACCTAAAGAATTTAAATCTGTTGAAAAGTGCATTGTGGCAGCAGCTAATAAAAGGGAAAGAACCCACGGATGAAATAGCACTTCATTTTTTTAAGTTAGCTAGCTTATATAGATAGCAATAAGAGGAGCAGTGAAAATGAAACTGTCCATACGGTCAAGTATCCCTCCATGACCAGGTATCATACTTCCACTATCTTTAACATTGTAAGCTCTTTTGATGAGTGATTCAGTAAAATCGCCAAGTTGCGCTAGAATAGCAATTGCAAGGCCAATTATTGGAGAATAAAAAATTGAAAATAGACCAAGAAATATCGATCCAAAAATTGTGCACACCATTCCAGTTAAAATCGCGCCGAGAAGTCCTGACCAAGTTTTTCCAGGACTGATAATTGGGCAAATTTTAGCCCCACCAAAATTCTTGCCAAATAGGTAGGCGGTAATATCAATGCTCCAAATGGTTAAGATGAGCCATACTAATGCGTATTTTCCTTGTGATAGATTATATAGATATATTAATGAAGCATTTGGTAGCGCAATCAATAGTAATGCGAAAACGTATAAGATTTTGTTCCCCCGAGTTAGGCTATACCATTCAAAAGAAGACAAAACTGCTATCGAAAAAATTAGTAGGTAAAACGATAA
The DNA here is from genome assembly GCF_013309895.1 of Wolbachia endosymbiont of Atemnus politus. NCBI lineage: Bacteria > Pseudomonadati > Pseudomonadota > Alphaproteobacteria > Rickettsiales > Anaplasmataceae > Wolbachia > Wolbachia endosymbiont of Atemnus politus. Next base: position 2,860 of record NZ_JAAXCS010000018.1, read on the forward strand.
ATCACTGAAGTATGTAGCAAAAGAGAATATAAGCAATATTACTATTGAAGACAGTACTCTAACTATAAAATTGTTATCTACCATATCTTTTCTCTCTCTTTGTATAATCTTCTAATGCTTTACTCAAATCTTGACAAGAAAAATCAGGCCACAGAGTATCACAAAAATACAATTCGGCGTAAGCTGCCTGCCACAATAAAAAGTTACTTAACCTTTTCTCACCACCAGTACGAATTAGTAAATCCAACTTTGGTAAATTTTTAGTATATAGAAATTTTTCAAATTCGTCTTCTGATACACAATCAATATTTTCTTTTATAATATTACTTATAGCATGCATGATTTCTTGCTTTGCCCCATAGCTGACCGCCACAGTAAGTAATAAACCACTGTTCTTATGTGTCATTTCTTCCGCTTTTTTTATTTGATCAAGTATTTTTTGGGGTAATAAACTTAAATTGCCAATGAAATTCAACTTAATATTATAGCTGCAAATGAAATTAACTTTATCTTCATCAATTAGAACAGAGTAAAATAAATCAAACAGACGATCAGTTTCTTCTTTAGGCCTAAGCCAATTCTCCATAGAAAACGCATACAAAGTTAAATAAGGTATCGTTATGGTCGTACAATACTTAGCAATATCGTAAGCGACCTCACTGCCCTTCCTATAACCATCGATCTTGACCATTCCTTGCTTGCTTGCCCACCTACTATTGCCATCCATTATGATCGCTAAATGTTTTGGCAGAGATTCGAGATTCAACATTTAGAGTTAACCAGGTTTTGACTTGAGTGAAAATTTTGGATTTCAATAGGCACCAAGAAGGTGTCATCCCAGTGCTCCGACACTGGGATCCAGGAAATTTGATTGGACATTAAGTTGATGAGCATAAAAGTAGCTGACCCTATGTTAAAACACAACATTTTTGATGAAGTTGTATTAAAAGCTGGATCCCAGTGTCGGAGCACTGGGATGATACCCTTCCCTGGTGGATTCAAATCACAATGTTTGTACAGTTGTGTGTCAGCTACTTGCATGACATCATTTGCTATGTAAGATTTTTCCATATCATTTAGTGATGCAATATCTCTTTTTCTTTGACAAGCAATTCACCATCAATTTTTTTGATATTATCATCAGTAATATTTTGTATTTCTTTTTTAGCACTATGAAAATCATCTTCTGAGATTTCTTTACTTTCCTGCATTTTCTCTATTTCTTCCATAATATCTCTGCGTATATTTCTAATGGCAACCCGAGCATTTTCAGCAAATTGGTGCAATAATTTCACCAATCTTTCACGGGTTTCTTGCGTTAGATCTGGAAGAGTTATACGTATAGTATTACCCTCAACAACCGGATTTAAATTTAGGTTAGCATTTAATATGGCATTTTTCACTTCACTTATAACGCTAATGTCCCAAACTTTAATTGATAGGGTTTTATTATCCGTAACTGAAACACCCGCAACCTGATTTAACTTTTGATGTCCACCATAGATATTTACAACTATGCCATCAAGTAATGATGCGCTAGCCCTACCGGTACGTATACCTTTAATATCATTATGAAAAGACTGAATAGTCTTTAGCATCCTTTCTTTCGTTTTAGTTTTTACTTCATTCAACATAAATTACCTATCCTTTACAATCTGAAACTATAGTATAAGTACCAAGACCCTTAACAATATTGACTATTTTTTCCTCTTTCAAAGAAAAAACTATGATTGGAATAGAATTCTCACGTGCAAGAGAGACGGCTGATGCATCCATAACTTTTAAATCACGAGTCAACAAATCCATATAAGAAAGCCTATCATACATTATAGCATCTTCATTTTTTTCCGGATCAGCAGAGTATACACCATTTACTTGTGTACCTTTCAGAATAACATCGCAATTCGTTTCAACAGCACGTAAAGCTGCAGCTGTATCTGTAGTAAAAAATGGATTACCTGTACCCGCTGCAAAGATTACTACTCTACCTTTTTCTAAATGACGAATAGCTTTCCTTCTTATATAAGGCTCACATACAGTGGCCATAGGTATTGCAGACAACACCCTGGAATTCACTGAATTTTTCTCTAAAAAGTTTTGTAAAATTAAAGCATTGATTATAGTTGCAAGCATTCCAATGTAATCACTGCTTGCTCTTTCACAACCACGTAAAGATGCAGATGCGCCGCGAAAGATATTACCACCACCAACGACGATACATACCTGAACTCCTAGCTCGTAAACATCAGCTATACCTTTGCACAATTGATCTATAATTTCCATGTCGTGACCACAAGGCCGTGATCCCATCAAGGCTTCACCAGAGATTTTAAATAATACTCTGGAGTATTTTACTTTACTTCCTTCATCTGTTGTGGCAGTCACTTCTAACTACTTAATTTTTACTACCCAAAATAAGTAACTTATAATCAGACAATTTAATAGAAGAATTTACGCTTGACTCGCTTAATTTTATAAAATCAGAAATTTTCATTTTATCATCTTTTATAAATTTCTGTTCTAGTAAAACAACTTCTTCGTAATACTTCGCCATTCTGCCATCTACTATTTTCCTTGTTACTTCTTCAGGTTTATTTAAGCTTTTTACTTGTTCTTCAATTATAGAACCTTGTGTGATCTAAATCATCTATAGAAAGAGCTTCAGGCTTCATAGCAACTACGTGCATTGCTATTTGCTTTCCAACCTCTTGCAATTTTGACTGATCGCCTGACGACTGCAGCGCAACTAAGGCCCCAGTTTTACCTAAATTACGCACATCACCATGTACATAGCCAGCAATAACTCCGTCCTTAGATTCTAGATAACAAAGTTTGCTCAGCTCTAACTTTTCACCAAGGACAGATGTACCATTCATAATGGCTTCCTGCACTGTACCAACGCCTTCATACTTGGCATTTTTTAACTCATCAGCACTAGTACAGCGTTCTTGATGAGCGATTGACGCTAAATTTGAGATTAATTCTATAAATTTCTCATTTTTTGCAACAAAATCAGTTTCACAATTGAGTTCAATTAATACACCACGATTTTCATTCAAATGCATAGAAACTAGCCTATCTGAAGTTACTCTATCACACTTTTTACCAGCTTTAGCAAGTCCTACTGCGCGTAACTTATCAATAGCTTTCTTGATATCGCCATTACACTCTTCTAACGCTTTCTTAAAATCACTTAAACCAAGCCCTGTTCTATCACGTAGTTCTTTTACACTATCTAGATTCATTTTCATTTGTTACTACCTCCTTTTCGTCTTCTTTATGAATCTTACTATGCCCCTTTTTGGTCTGCATAATGCCATCTCCTTTCTCTTGGATAAACTCGTCACCCTTTAAATCACCAACCTTGACTCCAGATCTTGCTATAAACTAGACTCCATTCCAACTAATATAAAGTCAGCAGCTAATTTACAGTAGAGCTCTATTGATTTTCTTGAGTCGTCATTTCCTGGTAATAGGATAAGTGATGTCATCTGGATCAGAGTTAGTATCAAGCACTGCAACTATTGGAATTCCCAATTTTTTAGCCTCTTTAACTGCAATGTGTTCTTTATTAGTATCAATGATGAATAAAATATCTAGAATTGCTCCCATTTCTCTAATGCCACCTAGCGCCTTATCAAGTTTTTGTCTCTTCTTCTCAATATTCCCTAACTCTTTCTTTGTTAAAACGCTATTTTCACCATTCAGAATTTTCTCATATTGAATTAGCGTCTTTATTGAAGAAGAAACAGTTCCCCAATTGGTGAGCATACCACCAAGCCAACGATAATTTACGTAATATTGACCACAACGAACTGCTTCACTTGCAATAATATCCAAAGCTTGAAATTTTGTACCAACAAACAGAATGCGACCACCCTGAGATGCAACGTCATATAAAGCCTTCATTGCTACCTGTAGCAACGGTAATGTTTTCCGCAGATCAATTATATGTATACGGTTTTCTTGATGTACCCCATATATGTATGGAGCCATTTTTGCATTCCAGCGACTAATTTTATGACCAAAATGTACACCGGACCCAGCTAAATCACGTATAGTGATTTCAGGTAAATTTACCATATTTATTCCTCCAAATAGTTCATCCTCCATGGCACAACCTTAATAGGACTACTTGTATAAGCCATGTGTGAAATTAAATTACTTATATAGTAATATAGAAGACAATAAAGTGCAAACAAAAATATTGACAAAAGGAAGCATGTTCATTAGCTTTAAAATTAAAAACACCAAAAGGAAATGGGGGGTGTAGCTCAGTTGGTTAGAGCGCATGCCTGTCACGCATGAGGTCGTGAGTTCAAGTCTCATCACTCCCGCATACCGCTTTCAGCGTACAGATCATTTAGAATCTGTTAAATTTTTAAGGCATAAAACAGAACTAAAAACTCCTTGACAACCCTCACCAATCCCCTTGCCATACGGGGTTCTTTTGTCTTTTTTTTCTGTTTAGTAAATTTCTTAAATATTTAGCTAAGGTTAGTCGCATTCTAAGGGCACCAGAAAGGATATCTTCCCAGCACCCTTTATCTTGTCATCCCAGCGCGTGACGCTGGGATCTCATTTCTTAATATTTCAAATTATATAAATAATGTTACATAAAAACCCAGTACTTGGATGACACCTTAATTTCGTTGCTCTTGAATTGCCTTAGCTACAAACATTAAGAAATTTACCAAATCAAAAAAAAGACAAAAGAATCCCCGAGTAGCGAGTTTTGACCCTCTAATACTGTAACTTGGCGCTGTAATAATGTGCTTGCGCTTAGTTTAAGCGCGATTTTGGCTGCATGTGAAAAAATTTAAAAGACATGTAGCCCCAATAATTTCGCCAATAAATACCTTAAGTTTTTTACTGAATTTTTGTCGTTGATCCTGCAGGTCAAAAACAAGTTTTGAGTCAGAAATACCCTTAATACCATAGTAAGGGTATTGGTGGGGGTTGTCAAGTGGTTTCTTCGTTTCTACCTAAAATCACAATAGCTACGTGTTTGGATCTTTAGGATGTAATGGGACTAGTGCGATTCGAACGCACGGTCTTCAGATTAGGAATTCAACGCTCTATCCTACTGAGCTATAGTCCCGTGTATTTAATAGCTCGTATTTTTTCTATATCTCTAGTATAACCAACTTACAACAACAAAAACATTTCTGTATATTTCTTGAGTATAATGCTATTATATTTAATAATACGGTTTAAATTGATGCTAGTTAACAACATTAGTTATTCTTATAGCAATCAAGATGATTTTGCTTTAAGCAATATAATCATTGAAGTAAAACGAGGAAATGTCGTATGCTTAATGAGGCACTCAGGTTGCGGCAAGTCGACGATTTTGAAATTAATTGCAGGAATAGAAAACCCAAAATCTGGCACCATCTTTATAAATGATAGGTTAGTTGCAAGCAATAACGTATCAATTACAATAGAGCACAGAAATGTCGGATTGATTTTTCAACATTCTGCACTAATCCCTCACAAAACAGTAGTAGAGAACATAACTTTTGCTATTCGTAGTTTTTCCAAAAAAGAAAAGTACCTTACTGCATTGGAAATTTTGAATCTATTAAACATAGAAAAATATGAAAACATATATTCTAACGCTCTATCGGGAGGGCAGCAACAATTAGTTGCAATAGCAAGAGTAATGGCACAAAACCCTGATGTTGTGTTGCTCGATGAGCCATTTTCTAATTTAGATATACTGCTCAAGTGTCAAACAAGACAACATATATTGTCTCTTTTTAAAAGTAAAAACTTTCCTGTACTAATGGTAACTCATGACCCACAAGAAGCATTGAAAGTTGCTGATTTTATCTACGTAATTAAAAGCGGCCAAATTATTCAATCAGGAGTTTCCAGCGATACAGGCCTAAGGCTATTTAGCGATTTCTCCTCTACTCTATAATTAGGCGAGGAGCTCCCATTTGACGGTACATTTGTTGCAAGAAAATAATCTGGTCTGAAGCTGTTATAAAATAAATCAAAAAATTTTGAGCTAAAATCTAATAAAGATGATATAATTCATGTGTTACTTGACTTTAGTCAAGTTTCAATATCTAAAATCTTAAATGGAGGTACAAATGAGTTTAGGACCATGGCAATTGTTTCTAGTCTTAATAATAATCTTAGTTCTGTTTGGTGCAGGTAGATTGCCACAAGTTATGGGTGATCTAGGAAAAGGCATTAAAAATCTTAAACAAGAACTTTAAGGACTCAGAGAAACTATCATCTAATGAGCCAGATCGTTAGCGTCTTTATAATTCGTGACACGCCTTTAGTGCGTGTCATTTGTTTAAACAGCTAAAGAATAGATTAAAACATAGCAATAATTATGCCAGTTAGAAGGAATAATTTTCCAAAGGGTGAACGTGCAAAAAAGTGAGAAACTAACTAAAGATAAAAAACTAGCTTCTGACATCCTAAAAGAGGTTGCAGATACCAACAACGCTAACAGCAATAAAATAACGTTATTTGACATTAAAACAGCTCTGCATGAGCGCAGTTTTGCTATTTTAACGATCATTTTTTCCTTACCGCTATCGTTGCCTATACCTGTTCCACCTGGCTATACTACTATTCTTTCTATACCTCTAATCTTATTTGCATTGCAGCTTCTATGCGGGTTTGATTCTCCTTGGATGCCTCATTGGTTGGAAAAAAAATCTTTTCAACGTTCAACAGTAATTCTCGTGGTAGAAAAAATTTCCCCTGTATTACAAAAAATAGAAAAGTTCATGAAGCCAAGAATGCCTTTCATTTTCTATGGGCCTGGTGAGAAAATCTTGGCTTTTATGATGTTGCTCTGTGCAGTGATAATAGCTCTTCCACTACCTTTTACTCACTTTCTTCCTGCAATCGGCACAACTTTTATTTCGCTTGGTATCATGGGTAAAGACGGATTTCTCTCCATACTGGGAGTTCTAATATCATTGTGCGCGCTGTTGCTTACTCTTGTCGTGATAATCAAAGGGTCACAACTTATAACAGGAGCATTCTCTGTACTCAAAACGTGTTTACAACATCTTAAAACGAGGATAAATCTCTGGTATGGATGAAAAATCAATGTTGAAATATAGCAATAATTATGCTACCTAGAAAGAATTATTTTGTTAAAGAGTGATCGTGCAAAAAAGTGATAAACTGACCGAAAATAAAAAATTAGCTTCAGATATTCTAAAAGAGGTTGCAGATACTAATAACGCTAATGATTGTAAAGTGACATTGTTTGATATTAAAACAGCTTTACAGTAGCGCGGATTTTGTATTTTAATAATCATCTTCTCCTTGCCGCTATTAGTACCTATACCGGTTCCACCTGGCTATACTACTATTCATTCTATACCTCTAATCTTATTTTCATTGCAGCTTTTGTTTGGGTTTGATTCTCCTTGGATGCCTCATTGGTTGGAAAGAAAGTCTTTTCAACGTTCAACACTAGCTCTTGTGGTAGAAAAAAACTTCACCTGCATTAAAAAAAATAGAAAAGTTCATGAAACCAAGAATGCCTTTCATTTTATACGAGCCTGGTGAGAAAATTATAGCTTTTATAATGCTGCTTTGTGCATTATCGATAGCCATTCCATTGCCCTTAACCAACTTTATTCCTGCAATCGGTACGACTCTCATTTCACTTGGTATTATGAGTAAAGATGGACTTCTCTCTATACTGGGAGTCCTAGTATCTTTGTGCGGTTTATTACTTTCACTTGTTTTAATAGTTAAAGGACCACAGCTCATATTTGGAGTATTTTCTTTTCTAAAAGATTTTGTATATGGTTAAGCTTTACAACACCTTAACAAAAAAGAGCCCTTTACACCGATCGACAAAGATCATGTAAAAATGTATGTTTGCGGACCAACTGTATACGATCCGGCACACATAGACAATGCACGTTCTGTTGTTGTTTATGATGTGCTATTTCAGCTACTTAAATTTTGTTATGGCAAAGTTACTTATGTGCGCAACATAACCGATATTGACAAAATAATCAATGCAGCAAATGAGAAAAATAGCAATATAGAAACATCAGCACATATTACACAAAGCTTTTCATGAAGACATGAGAAGCATAAATTGTGCAGAACCAACACATGAGCCAAAAACAACGGAAAATATAAATTGCATTATTAAATTAATTGGATGTTTACTGCAGTTTGGTCATGCTTACGAATCCAATAAACATGTATATTTCAGTACTGAATCTTACGCTGAGTATGGCGCTTTATCAGGAAAAAAAAATGATGAATTGGATCATGGCAGTAGAGTTGAAATTGGTGAAAATAAAAAGCACCCAGGAGATTTTGTACTGTGGAAGCCTGCAAGTGATATTGACTACAAACTTTCAAGTTACTGGAATAGTCCATGGGGAGAAGGAAGTCCAGGGTGGCATATTGAATGCTCAGCAATGTCATGTACCTACCTTGGCAAAGATTTTGACATCCATGGTGGCGGTATAGATTTGCAATTTCCTCACCATGAGAATGAAATTGCACAGAGCAAATCTGCATTTGCCGGATCAACGTTTGCAAAATATTGGGTACATAACGGTTTTCTCACGGTCAATGAAGAGAAAATGAGCAAGTCCCTATTTAATATAGTCAAGGTAAGGGATCTGCTGGAGAGTGGAATAAAGGGCGAAGTAATACGTTACGCACTGCTTAAAACTCACTATAGAAAACCACTCGATTGGACAGAAAATATTATTTCTGAGTCGCAAGAAACCTTAAACAAGTTTTATCGGTTATCACGCGATGTGAGCACTGAGAAAAGTGATGCAGAAATCTCTAAAGATTTTATAGAGGCTTTGAAAAATGACTTAAATATTCCTGAAGCTTTAGCTACGTTGCATGAAATGGCCACAAAAATCAACAAGATGAGTGACGAAAATGAGAAACTCAAGTTAGTTGAAAGTTTTGTTAAGAGCGCATGATTTATTGGTCTTCTCAGGTCAAGTTATGAAGAGTGGTTTGCTGCTGGTGTGAGTCGTCAAGAAATAGATAGATTGATAGATTTAAGAAGAACGGCAAAACAAAATAAAGATTATGATACTGCAGATAAAATAAGAGAACAGTTGAAACAAATGGGGGTTACAATTTCTGACAATGAAGATGGTTCAACGACCTGGTAAGTTCATATGGAAAGTTATCTCCTGTAGTTTACAGATAACCAAGAATCATCGTTGATCTTACCTATACATCAAGGTTTAGTGCTTTATGCTATGTTGTGTTTCAAGTCGTATTACAATCCACTACTTACGCTACTTTTTGGAGAATTGGGATCAAGCCTTGGCGAAATAGTCAATTGGTATTGGGGTACAATGACGCTCTCTACCAGGAACTTATACCATAAATTACAGAATGAGCATACAATATCAGAAACCGTAAGAAACCTACTAATTCGTGTAGCTGTATTATTTTCTTGCGCACCAGCACTTGAAAGTGTGATTCAAGTTTATTTTAAGTTAAACTTCCATACCTCGTTCATTATTCCATCCAGCTTTTCCTATTTGTTATACTCCACCATCACTGTTCAAATAGTTTTGAGTACAGTAGCAATCTCTACCAGAAACTCATATCACAAATTAAAGAACGAGCACACAACACCAAAAATTGTAAAAAAACTACTGATTGGTACAGTTGCATTGCTTTCGTGGGTACCAGCGCTTGGAAGTGCGATTCGGGTTTTATCAGGTTATTTTAAGTTAAATCTCAGTGTTTTTACTTTGTTAACCATCCTAGCCAACTTCTTTTCAATAAGTTTTCAAAACCCCTTTCTTTGCCCTTTCTAAATATAGTTTCATGCAGTACAGTCCAAGACATTTGCTTTTCCATATCCGGTATAAATTTTTGTTTCCAAGTGTCCTTAAATTCTTGAAACCATTGCTTCTCAAAATTTTGAAAATCAGATAAAACTCCTGACCTAAACTCATCAATTAAACTTGAAACTTCTGCGGCCTCCTCAGGGCTTATAGACTTTAAAGACAATATTTCATTCTTTAAGATGTCTAACTTTGCAAATGCATTAAGCTTAAATGGTATATAAAGCGAAGATCTTATATTATATCTTAGATAAGAGTCGTAATACAGCTTGATCTTGTACACGAGCGTAGAAAACGCATCAGAAGAAATATTATTTTCATATTGTGCAAGAAAAGATAATAAGCGCTTGTAATCCTCTTCATCGAAAAATGGTGGCTGTAAAATCGATTTAATTCTATTACCAAAAGATAGGAATTTGTTGGAAACACAACTGCCATATTCACTTAAAAATTCAGGCAGAATATCTTCCCGTTCTAATTTTAGAAGCAAGTCTTTTCTAATTTCTTTTTGTAAATGGCGCATTGACAATTGATTGATGACCCACGCAATATTTTCATCAAACTCATCTGAGTAGCCGGCATTATTGTCAGCGTTACCTTCTTTGTCATCCCAAGGTAATATTTTATTTAAAAAATTGTTTAATCGTTTTTTTAATTTCAAAATACTTTCACCTTTATCACCCATCTTACACAAAACCTAATTTACTTTTTGTTCTGCGTCTTGAGAACTGATTCTATCACCTATATGCAGTCCGATGCCATTTTTCTCTAATAACTACCAATCAAACAAATTATGTGGATCGAGTTTATGCATTGCGTAGCCCTCAATGGCTGAGTTGTACACTATAGTGCCTATCTCAGCGTGACTAAATATCATATCTTTTCTAATCTTAAAGCGTTTCATGAGGTACAAAAGATTTCATTTGCTCTTCTGGAAAGGGCTCAAGACCTGTATTCACAATTTCTACGCCTATAGAATAATCATTCAGTTTCTGTAGCTCTTCAACCACATTATCTACTTGAACTTTCGCATAACTTATACCAGCATGCCATGCTCGTTTTTCGAGTGGAACCATCAGAGTAATGCTACCATCTCTATCAACAATAAGCTGCACTGATATCCCTGTGGAATTTAATGCGCATTTTGTGCTTTTTAATGTCGGTGATTCGGTATGATGCACCACCACCATCAACACTTTTTTGTCCCCTCTATCATCATAATTTAAATTTGGTGCAGGATCTAAAAATAGTAGATTTTTTAAAGATGGTAGATTTTTTTTCAAATCTTGAAAGTCGTCCTCAATCTCATTCGAATGAGGTTGCTGCTCAGATGTAAGAGGCACCGAAATAATCACAAGGGGCAGTAATACAAAAACAAGTATGGTTAACAGATATTTATTTGCTACAAGTTTCATATAGCCTCTAACGTTTCATAAATCGCAGAAACTATACGTCATACCGCTAACGAATAGCGGTATGACGAATTCGTCGTTTTTCAAATCGTTGGCAAACCTGAGATCTTTAGTTATATCTGCAACATGGCTAAATAAACATAATGTCTATAAAATAATATTTGTCTAGTTTTCTTTTTAAGCCAATGCGCTTCTTCAAGATTTGCTACAGCTACAATTAGTACTTTTATCGTTACACTTTGGTGCTAAATCAGGATAGAACGTAAGTATGGCGTCATTCTTTCTCACAAACACTGATTGGTAATTGTCATCTTCCATTTTATACAGGCACATTCCATCTTTTCCCAGTTCCTTAAACGCCTTAGTCGCAGAAACTAAAATATCATCAGCATGAAGGTTATATGCATACCCATTTGGACACTTAACTTTTACTTCTCCATCTTTTCCTAAATATTTCATTCCAAATGTGTAAACAGGTGGCTTAATATCTGATTTATTACACAAGGATTTATCATTCCAAACCGCACCCGCCCACTTATCCTCTTGAGCTTCAACATACCTGCCGACAAAATGCATACCGCCCAACTTATTATTTGGCTCACCACAAAAAATATGTCCAAATCCTATAGTTTCTTTTTCAGTCCCGCTTGGAGTAAACCAAATTTTAGTCAGTTCATCTTTAAATAACCCCAAGTCTGCATTTGGTGTAATCACTTGATGATCGAGCTTATCATATATCTTTTTCACTACTTCTCGATGCTGCGGACAATCAAGCAAAATCCTGAAATCTTCTTCATCGGGGTGTGCTCCCCAATCTCCACAAACCCTTAACATTCCCCTGTCAAAGTCCGTCAACTCTGGAAGTGGTGGAATGTAGTCTGGACCTGAAGAATCTGTTTTGAAGAATGGCTCAAAGTTAATTCGTGAATTTGTATCATCGAGATAATGCTCCTTAGTGTAAAAAACAAATCCTATTACTGGTATTATTAAGCACAAGATTAATTTAGCTGTTTTAGACATAATTATACAACTTCATAAAAAAGCTAGGGTACAAGTAACAGCTTAAAAAAGCTTTAATTAGATGCTAATTGCAGGCCTGGCATTTCATCACCACTTAGCCAACTTAAGAACGCCCCTCCACCAGTTGAAACATATGTAAAATCTCTATCAGTCAGGCCTGCAGCATTCATTGCAGATAGGCTATCCCCTCCCCCTATTACGCTGATTAATTTTCCTTCGTGCGTTAAGTTACTTACTACTCTCATCACTTCTATTGTACCACCTGCAAAAGCTGAATGTTCAAAAACACCAATAGGTCCATTCCATAGCAGAGTCTTACTGCTTGCTATTATACTGCTTATTGTGCCTAAAGTTTGAGGGCCGATATCTAAAATTATATCATCGTCCAAAATGGATTCAGTTTCCCTTAGAATGCCAGTGCTGTAGTCAGAGTTTACTGCAACCAGAACGTCTTCAGGCACAACTATTTTGCAATTGCTTTTATTTGCCGTCTCAACAATATCATGCAGAAGATCATCAACGCCATTTTGAAAAAAAGATTTGCCTATATTAACTTTATTAAATAATAAAAAATTATTAGCAATTGCACCACCAAGAACCAGGTAATTAACCTTCTCTGCCAGCTTTACAAGCATTTTTATTTTAGTGGATATTTTAGCCCCTCCAACTATTGCAGTAATAGGCTTAGCGTTAAATGATATGGCCTTTTCAAGATATCTTAGCTCATCTTGTAAGCAAAATCCTGCGTAGGAAGGTAAAAACTCTGTGATGCGTGAAATAGAAGCGTGAGCTCTGTGAGAGCAAGAAAATGCATCGTTGACATATACATCCGCCAGAGATGCTAGTTGCTTAGCAAAATTTAAGTCATTCTGTTCTTCTTCTTTATAAAACCTCAAATTTTCTAGTAATATTATATCTCCTCTACCCATTGCACTTACTGCTCTTTGTGCTCTTTCACCAACACAATCATCAACAAACTTCACCTCTTTGTTTAATAGCTGTGATAAAGTCTCAACTATAGTTTTTTAGCGATAGATTATTGTCTTTGCCTTTTGGGCGTCCAAAATGTGATACGATAATAATTTTTGCACCTGCATTTACCAAGTGTTGAATAGTAGGCAATGCTCTCAAAATACGAGTGGCATCATGAAATTTTCCACTTTTTATAGGAACGTTGAAATAAACTCTGAGCAGGACAGTTTTATCGTGAAAATCACAATTTTCTATGCTAGGCATGTTCATATAAAAC
>NZ_JAAXCS010000174.1:0-1800 GCF_013309895.1 Wolbachia endosymbiont of Atemnus politus
TTGTCAATTTTGCAATTTCTGGTACTAACGATAACTCAGTAAAGCCAAGATGTGTGTTGATTTCAAGCATTTTTAAAGTATTATTCTTAGGATTATAACGAAAATCCGAGCGAGAAATGATTTTGCATCCTAGAAATTGGTGAACTTTCAATGCATGTTCTAAGGTCATTTTATATACATTGTCAGGAATTTCAGCAGGAAATATATGCTCTGCAAACCCATCTGTATATTTTGCTTCATAATCATAGAATTTATTTTTTGGTCGTATTTCCATAGTACCAATAGCTTCATCTAGCAACATAGCAGTTTGTAACTCTACACCTGGTATGTATTCTTCTATGATCATCTTTTCCATAACAGTAGAGCTATTATCTTTTAGCTTCAAGTAATCCTCATGTGAGAAAATTATGTGCACTCCGATACTTGAGCCTTCATTAATTGGTTTTAAGACATACGGATAATCAAATTTAATATTATTTTTTAGTACATCTTCTCGACTAATTATGTAACCTTCTGGGGTGTCAATACCAAGGGATTGGAATATGTGCTTAGACATTGCTTTATTCATAGCAACAGCCGAAGCCATGACTCCGGAGTGTGTATATTTTATACCTAAAATCTCCAATAAACCTTGAATGCAGCCATCTTCACCATGAGGCCCATGCAGAGCAAAAAAAGCAAGATCAGGGTTAATTTTTTTCAGCTTTTCAGCAATGTTTCTATCAACATCTATTTCTATTGCATTATATGAAAGGCTATCAAGCGCCTTCTTTACTGCTTTTCCGCTCATCAGTGATATTTCTCTTTCACGAGAGAATCCACCACTTAAAATTGCTATAGTTGGAACCATGGGCACTCTTAAGAAGAATTATATTAATTATAACTGCATATGTGAACCTCGTAAACAGAAGGAAAAGTTAGCTTGAAGATTTATAATCTACTGCCACTGTCTTTGCAATTTTATCATGAAAAAACTGTTTGCGTTGATCAGATATTGCAAAGATTAATATTATGACCATAATGATTAGGATTGATAGAGACTCAAACCACCATTCAGAAGTATACTTAACAGAAAATCTTCTCGTAATAAATATGGATGAGTGAATCACTTCAAACGAAACATACCTGATTATTGCTTGCACTAAAGTAATATTTTCAAGCGTATTTACATCTTTTATGTGAATACCGCACAATAGTTGTCCTGGAGTACCGCTAAATTTTCTTATCATTAATACTCCAAATATTATTGATAGCAGAAAAAATAAGCATGTGGCTAATAGATCGGCTTTAGCAGGATCAAAAGTCATTTCCGCAAAATAGAAAAAGACTAAAGCATGCCACTGTCAAGCACTGGCATGACACCATTTGTTGACCTAGGCAAAACAAATGTTCGTACAGTACGCGCTGGAATGACAAAGAAGAGTGAGTTGCTAGTTTTTCATATGGCTATGCAAGAAGTCTGATTTTTTTCTTCAGTAACATTACTCCAGATTTTCATCAAAATAAGCTGCTTTGTCTTTTTTTTCTTTATACTCTTCTGCAGTATCCAAAGGTTGATTTTTAGCTGTAATATTTGGCCACTTTTGCAAGTATTCTACATTTACGTTGTAAAATGATTTGAAGGCTTTTTGTTCACTGTTCAGTAATTTTGAGTCGAGTTCTAAAATGTCCTTTATAGAATCATCAGTTACAATTGCATCTACTGGACTTTCAGGTATGCACACCCCGCAATCAATACATTCATCTGGATTAATTACGAGCATGTTTTTACCTTCATAGAAGCAGTCAACGGGACACACT
>NZ_JAAXCS010000175.1:0-1766 GCF_013309895.1 Wolbachia endosymbiont of Atemnus politus
AAGAAATTTTTACCTACTATGTGATAATATTTTGTGTAGTGCAACATATTTTTCATAAAAAAATAACCATTTGTGACCTTACCCGGAAAAAGCGGTAAAAAAGTGTCTTCTACAAAAAGTAGAATGTAAAAAAATGATTCTATTCAGGGTATAAAACTATCATAAGTTTTCCTGTTATTTCCAAATGAACTAGCATTAACTCTTTGATATATCGCTAAAAAGTAATTTTTTACAGAGTGGAGTTGAAAAAGAGAGCGGGAGAAGGGGTTCGAACCCTCGACCTCAACCTTGGCAAGGTTGCGTTCTACCAACTGAACTACTCCCGCAGTTAACCTGAATTTACTTCTTGATTATAGGCAAATACAACAATTTGTAAACCCCACGCATACTAAAAATGTAAGGTTATATATTTGTGTACTTAAAGCTTGCTTTCAATTACTATTAACCTTTTGTTATTCCACAGAACCTTATGGGAATATTTTTACATCAAGACGACTTGCCAACTAGCTCAATACCAGATAACGTAAGGTCTATAGCTGTTGATACAGAGGCAATGGGGCTGCTTCATGGCAGAGATAGATTGTGCCTTGTACAGCTCTCTTTTAACGACGGCAATGCTCACTTAGTTCAATTCAAAAACGATTATACAGCTCCAAATTTAAGAAAAATATTGGGGGATGAAAATATAACCAAAATATTTCACTTTGCACGGTTTGATGTTAGCATAATACGTTATTATTTGGAAACTTGGGCATTTCCATGCTATTGTACTAAAATAGCTTCACGTCTGGTTCGTACCTATACCGATAACCATAGCTTAAAAGAATTGTGCTTAGAGCTACTTGATACAAAATTAAATAAGCAGCAGCAATCTTCTGACTGGGGAAATGAAAATTTAACGGACAAGCAAAAAAGCTACGCTGCATCTGATGTTTTATATCTTCATAAAATAAGAGAAAAGCTAGATTTAATGCTAGAACGTGAAAACAGAAAAGAGTTGGCACAAAAATGCTTTGAATTTCTTCCTACTCGTGTTGAATTGGATTTAACGGGATGGGAAAATGTGGATATCTTTAATCATCAGATGTAATAGAAGTTTTTTAAAATACTTAACTCCAGCTCTTTAGCAAGAATTTAGTTGATTAGTTACCAGTCAATGTGCTATATTGCACAAATTGAGTTGGGTATTTTATGAATGGCGATATTACATTAGTAAATGATCAAAATTTTAAGTCTGAAGTTACTGATTACAAAGGGTTTGTGCTGGTAGACTTTTGGGCAGAGTGGTGTGGACCATGTAAAACTCTAATGCCGCGCATTGAACAGTTAGCTAAAGATAAAAAAGGCAAGATCAAAATCTGCAAGTTCAATATAGATGAAGGAACTGAAGTACCAGGTGAATATGGAATTCAATCCGTACCAACTTTAATCATATTTCAAGATGGTAAGGAGATTGTGCGTAAAATTGGTGCGATAAATGATTTGTCAGATTGGGTCGATAGCGAAATAAGCCAATAGACAAATTTGTTTTTATATGTATCATAAATATTAATGAAGGGGATTGTAGCTCAGTTGGTTAGAGCAGTTCGCTCATAACGAATTGGTCGTAGGTTCGAGTCCTACCAATCCCATCGATTGTGCTAGTTCTAGTGTATATACAATATTCCCATAAATATCCTAGCACCATTTGGCTAACTCAGGTATCTGTTCCCTAATATTTATAGCTAACCCAAGAAAGGTTTACCTGAATGCTGAAAGATAAAATC
>NZ_JAAXCS010000176.1:0-1759 GCF_013309895.1 Wolbachia endosymbiont of Atemnus politus
GTAACATTTGATCCCATAGACTATCTATTTTTTCTATAACTTCATTAAAACTGCAAAAATAACGCTCTATTCTTGCTAAGATATAATTAATCACTTTTAAATCGACTTTTAACTGTTTATCTGAAAATCGTTTTATTAACATAATTCGTAATAATTCCCCACTAGCAGGTGATATTTTCACGTAGGTAGTTGATAATATGCGAGAACTCACGAGTCTTTCAATTTAAAATTAAGTTTTTGGTGAAGTTGAAGAAGCAATGAGTAATCTCTTGTTATTTTCTTTCATGTAGTTGTAACAATGTAATAACATTGCTTGAACATTTTGTATATCTTCCAAAATAAAAACGTCGCTATACCTCATCTCACTTGTGAAATTGTTTACATTGATAAAAATTACATTGTTCATCGCTTACCAAATGTGAGCAAGATGGGTTTTACCAGAACCTTTAGGCGCAAAGAGAATCGGGCATTTCCAAGATAAATCATCAATTACTGAATTGCACATCTCCTTATTTTCGTCTTAAAAGATGAAATCTTGCTGGCTATAATCAGTTTAATTGTTGTCAAATAAATTTAATTGTACATTAAACATTTTTCGTCCCTGACAAAATTCGTTTTCAAGTACATTAGGTATTTTGCGGTTAGCCTCTCATTGTTACAATAGTTATTCTGCTAACCATTTTTATAATACTCACTGTTAAGATACCGATCAACCGCATACCCTACTGACACATAAAACATTGCTATTATTGGAACAAAAAGTAATACACCCATAAGTCTACAATATAAAACACATATAGTAATTCCAAGAATAATCACAGCTGGATGCATATGAACCTTTCTTCCTATTAACAAAGGAACCAGTATGTTCGCATCCATTAACTGTCCTATACCAAATAACGGTAAAACAGTAGTGCGTTCAAACCACCCATTAAATTGAGTAACAGCGCTCAAAACCCAATAATAGTATATAGCAACGGTCCTATATAAGGTACAAATGTCAGTGTTCCCAATAAAATTCCAATAGCAACAATGTTTCAACTCGATTATATTAAGGCTCACAGAATAAAAGATCATCATAACAATGCATACATTTTTTGCCAGTCCTTTTAGATAATTAGATACGATAAAATCCACTTTTGAAAAATAATCTGCAACTTTTTTCTTTATATGGAATAGGAACTAATTTACTAACTTTTGCTACAATCAAAGGCTAATCACGCAATATATAGAAGATTACTAAAGTGATTACTACTAATGATACTGTATGAATCAAGCTAAAAGCTCGAGCTTAACACTTGGATTATAAAATGACTGGTAATATCAAAAGCACGTATGAAATATGATCGCCATGATTTTCTGCTAGATTCTTAGATATGTGATCAAACAAATCATCTCCTACTTTTATATTAAGAAATTCTAGCACAGATTGAATAACTATAAAGTTCAATGAAGGCACTTTGCTGATCAAAAAGTTTAATATTGAGGTAATTTGAACATATATAATAGGCGAAACAAATGTAATAGCAAATACAAAAACCATCAGCAGAATAAATATTAGAAAAATTACAGAATAAATGGGCGGTATTTTATACTTTTCCAACTTGACTACTAGTGGATTAAATAAATACGCAACAACGATAGACATTAAGCATGGAAAAATCATAGGGCGCACTAAAAATAATGTGCCAATTATAATTAGTATAAGACAACCAGTTACATGACGTTTTTGCATGTTTTTAGCATAGTCAATCTATTT
>NZ_JAAXCS010000177.1:0-1736 GCF_013309895.1 Wolbachia endosymbiont of Atemnus politus
CAAACTGGGTCTGGAACTCAAACCAACATGAACATGAATGATGTGATCAGTAATCGCGCAATAGAAATTTTGGGCGGTGATTTGGGCAGTAAATCTCCAGTGCATCCAAGCGACCACGTGAACTGTGGTCAGTCATCAAATGACACTTTTCCAACAGCAATGCACATAGCAGCAAAACAAATAAATCATTCTCTTATTCCAAGTCTTGAAGTACTGCACAAGGCTCTGAATGATAAGGTTCAAGAATTTAAAAATATAATAAAAGTAGGACGTACTCATTTGCAAGATGCAACTCCTCTAACACTGGGGCAGGAGTTTTCTGGCTATACAGCTCAGATTAAAAAGGGAATAGAGAGAATAAAATCAACTCTGAGTAATGTGTATGAGCTTGTACAAGGTGGCATTGTAGTTGGTATGGGACTCAATACTAAAAAAGGTTTTGCTGAGGATTTTGCTAAAGAAGTGGCAGAAAGCACCAATCTTCCGTTTATTTCAGCAAAAAATAAATTTGGAGCATTAGCAGCAAATGATGCTTTGGTTGAGCTGAGTGGAACACTCGATACCGTAGCGGTCAGTTTAATGAAAATTGTAAGTGTTACAAGTGATATAGAATACCTGGCTCGAGGTGCGGAATTGGAGAAATAACATTACCAGAAAATGAGCTGGTTCGTCAATCATGCCAGGTAAAGTGAATCCAACTCAGTGTGAGACTATGGAGTGTGCTCAAGTTATGGGAAGTCATGTCACTATCAGTGGTTTAAATGGTCATTTTGAATTGAATCTGTTTAAGCCAGTAATAATATACAATGTTTTGCAGTCTATAAGACTTTTGGCTGCTTAAATTTCACAGAAAAAAGTGTGCTTGGCATTAAAGCAAATGAAAAGAGGATAAAAGATCTCCTGGATCAGTCGATAATGCTGGTTACCATACTAAATACGCATATAGGATATGATAACGCAGCAAAAATAGCAAAACTTATAACTTTATAAAGAAAATGTCACTCTAAAAGAAGCGGCAATGAAGCTAAAGCTACTCACTGAAAAAGAGTTTGAAGAAATAGTGAAACCACAGGAATTGGTGAATTTATAAAGCCACTACCTTTTTTACTCTAATTATAGTATTAAATATTCGATCTTCATCAAAACTCATTCTAGGGTGCCAAATAAGGCCATCGAAAAGCATATCAATGTAAACTAGGCTACTGCGACCTGTATAAAGAACCTGGATAAAGAACCTGGATAAAGAAGTTCAAAAAAGTTAGATAAGGTTAAATTAGAAGAAGTAGACCCCGACGCCTGATCAATTCCAAATTGTAGACTAGTTGAACATATGCCATTTTAATATTCGCTTTTCCGCTAACATTTTCAAAAAAATGTACTGTCATTATATATACCAACACAAGTAAGTGTGGAAATTTCAGATTTATTTTACTGCTTAATAAATTAGTAATAAACGAATTAAAGTTTACGTTAGTAAATTCTATTCCTTGTGCTTGTAAATTGATATCTCCAGACAAGGCATTAGCCCAATCTTAAAGGCTTTTTCCTTGAGCTTTAATTTCGCCATGTAAGTTCATCTGACCATTCATATTGTCAATTCCTTTAACAATACCAAACATTTTAATGTCTAAATTTGCGATTAAAAATTTCATATGCATTTAATTCGATCTTAAATGACCCTGAAAAGATACTTGTCCATGTTCTAGTGAATAATCTACCTTTTTAACAGTCACAGT
>NZ_JAAXCS010000178.1:0-1735 GCF_013309895.1 Wolbachia endosymbiont of Atemnus politus
TGTACCAAAATCAGTAATATCAACACCTGTAAACACTACTTCTTGGTAACCATTTGCTACGAAAATCTTGATTTGCTCTATAATATTGTTTATTGGTACGGATCGGTTGTTACCTCTTGCTTCAGTGATTGAGCAAAATGTACAGCTATGATTACAGCCATTTTGGACTTCGATAAATGCTCTTGGTTTATCTGTAAGCTTTCAAATTAAAATTGGTTCTGACTTGCTTGCTTGATTATCACTGACTAATATTTTATTGTTATTTAGTAAGTAATTTTCAGCTTTGAACTTATCTTGATTGCCCAGTACCTTACTTACACCAGGAATATCACTATATGATTCAGGATCTAATTGAATAGCACAGCCAACTACGATAATCTCTTTACTTGGATCATTTTTATGAATCTTACGTATTATTTGTTTCACCTGGCGTTCAGCTTCATTTGTTACTGCACAGCTATGTACTACAACTACATTTTCTCTCTCTGCTTTTCTTAGTGTTTCTTTGATTAATTCGCTTTCATAAAAATTTAAATGACAGCCAAATGTTGCTACTTCATTCATGCTAGACTTCAATCGATTTTATAATTTAATTATTATATCAAACATTCAAGTAAAGTCATGAAGCCTATTGCGTAACCATTGTGTTAGTAAATGAATGAGTTCCTTTAGTGTCATCCAAGTACTGGGGTCTCATTCCATTCATCCTTCTCCTGTTATCCCAGTGCCCCTCCTCATGCCATACCAGTGCTCTTTATTTTGTCATCCCAGCCCTCCCCTTCTTGTCATCCAAGTAGCCCCTATCCCAGTACTGGGATCCAGAAAACTTAATTTTAGCTGCATCTAGGCTGGTCTTTTTCATTGTCCTAGCTACAAACATTAAGAAATTTGCTTAATAAAAAAAAGGCAACCCGTGGGTGGCTAGCTATTTTCTATGTACCTTAAATATCGGCGTTTTTATTCTCAGCGCTAAGGTTTAGCCGATTTTATACAACTAATCCAACGTTAAGAATTTTACTAAAGCAGAAAAAAAGACAAAAGAATCCCCGTTAGCTAGTTATTCACGTTCTCCTTGTCAATTAAGCGTCTTCTACTGTCTTAAACGACTTATAATCGCGTTTCAGCTTATATGGTTAAAAACTTAGAAAATTTATAAAGACATAAGGTGCACATTGTGCAAAAATTTAAACATGATACCCCTAAGTTTTTTGTCTGCACAGATTGCGAAGATAAATCAATAGCTTCATTGTCTTTATAATAAGATTGGCGGGAAGGGGTTTTGCCAACAAAAGTTTTTATGGCGCTGGTGTTAGGTAGTGAATCTGAGAATGCAACCATTATGCTACTTTTAAAACACTATTCCATAACACATACAACAGGCGTATGATCAGATGGATTTTCCAGCTTGCGTAGCCTGTCATCTATGTAGCACCCTTCTAACTTATCAATAGCCTGTGGCGATAACAGCATATAATCCATTCGCATTCCTTGGTTATTTCTGAGTGAATTGCCCTGATAATGCCACCAAGTAAACTGCTGTAAATTCGGATGGGATATCCTAAACGCGTCCTTAAACCCGAGATTTAGGATTGCTCTTAACTTCTCACGCTCTTTTATATAGAAGCACACTTGACCATTCAACAAAACTGGATCAAAAACGTCAATTTCATTCAGTGCAACATTATAATCGCCAGCTACAATAGTTAACTCCTCATTCTTCAACAAATTACCCATT
>NZ_JAAXCS010000179.1:0-1691 GCF_013309895.1 Wolbachia endosymbiont of Atemnus politus
GCTATACTCTCAATAATGAATTGATGTGGCGTTTGGCACATTTGATACAGGGAGTTGTTCTCCTCTTACATACTAGTGAGTCGTCTCTTAAAAGCGTACAGGGAACCTGATTACTGTGTAGATGATGTTCGGCATTAAGGTGGTGTGAGTCTGATCTGGGCTTTAATAGGATTTGCAGGAACCAGTCGATTTGATGCAAAGCGAGATAAGCAAGAGGCTAATCCTAAAGCTTTAGAGTAGCGATACAAATCACTGGGGAGGATCAACTTGTAGTAGTGAGGAAGTGGTTGTAATGACTATGGAGCGAAGGGGTTGAAATAGTCGACTTTAGTAAATCATTCAACTTGTAGGTGTGTGGATGAAAGTGATTGAACGAACAAAGCCTTTTTCGATATTCCAAAAACTCTAGTGTTAGAAAACAGAGGAGAAACAGGTATTGATGATCTAACAATTGAAAAGTTTAATCAAGACTTAAGCAAGAACCTTTACAAGCTATGAAATAGGCTATCTTCTGGTAGATATTTTCCACCCTCAGTGAAGGCTGTTGATATAACTAAGGCAGATGGAGGGATAAGGGCATTTGGAATACCAACTGTCTCGGATCGTATATCACAGGAAGTTGTGATAAGTGTTTTAGAACCAGAGCTTGAAAAGGTATTTGATGAGGATTCATATGGTTATAGGCCAAACAAATCAGCATTAGATGCCATAGGATAAACCAGGAATCAATGCTTCGACCAAAATTGGTTAAAAGAGTTTGACATCAAGGGAAATGTACGATAACATAGACCACAATCTACTGATGAAAGCAATCAGAAAACACACTACAAACAAATGGGTTCTCTTATAGATACAAAGATGGCCAAGTGCAGATATATAACTTGAAAAAGAACAAAGCTAAAGTGTCTCAGCAGAGTGCCATAGGGAGGTGTAGTTAATCCTATTTTAAGTAACCTCTTCATGCACTAAAGCTTTGATGATTGGATGAGAAGAAAATATAAAAAAAGTGGGCAAGATATGCTGATGATGGTGTGCCGTGGAAGCACAGGAAGTGTTGAAGCTGTGGGGTAGATAGGGAGGGACCTTCGGAGCCGGTTTGCAAGAGCAGGCTTCAAACAGCCATGAGCTGCTTTGGTAAAGGTCTATGGTAGTGAGCATTATGGAAAAAGCACAATTATGTCATGTGTGAAATAGAGAGGTGAACGCAAGTGAACCATTGATGAAGTGTCGAAAATGTAGAGACGATGTCAAAACCAGGGGGTAGTCATTAAACTGGAATAAATCTACCAGAAGCTTGTTTACTGGCTAGGTGGTGTCCAGCATAAAAGTGGCATGAATCTAATATAGGCTATTGCATGGAACAATGGGAACCTGTCATTTCGATAATAAGGGAGAAGTCAAAAGAACAGATCTCTGGGGATGAGAGTATTGATGCGGAAAACAGGGGCATATCAGTTCATAGTAGTGAAGAAGTCTCTGTAATGGAGATGGAGCGAAGGAGCCGAGTTATTTAGTTTTAATTATTTATCAACCGAAAGGGAGGAGTTAATGAATAAAACAAAGTCATTTGATATACCAAAGCAACTGATGGAAAACTTATAATGGAAAGCTTATAATGGAAAGCTTATATTGGAAAACTTATAATGGAAAGCTTATAATGGAAAGCTTATATTGGAAAGCTTAAAAGCAAA
>NZ_JAAXCS010000180.1:0-1655 GCF_013309895.1 Wolbachia endosymbiont of Atemnus politus
CAATGGAATCATGAGTGTTCAAGTTGCAATAGCTTTAATTGTGCGTGTGTTATAATGAAGAGAGCTAATTCAAATACCTTGCTTTATTAATATAATAAAACAAGACCTATTTAGTGAGTTCAAAGTCTTCTAAAGTCTTTCCTTCACATCATGCAGTAATACAGTTTTATGTATTTGATACTCTGAGGAGCCATCAACCTTTATTATCATTATTGGTTACCTTGATACCATCAAGCTCTGAAAATGCAATGCTTTGCTATTTGCTTTAGTGTTTTCTTTATTGATTCTATTATTTGAAATTTTTTTTCGTCTTTCACTACAATCTTTACTTCATGAGTGATATACAGCTTTGGTAAGCTCTCAATCATCTGAGATAGGCTTTGGTTTTTCTTGAGTAAAATGTCAATGGCTTTAACAGCAGAATACAATCCGTCATCAAAACCCAGCTCAGAAAAGAAAAAGTGCCCACTCAGTTCACCGGCAAACTTTGCCTCTTCCTCTAACATCTTTTTCTTAACCAGTGAGTGTCCAGAAGCGCAGGCAATTACTTGCCCTCCTAACTTGCTAACGAAATCATGTACTTTCATGCTCATTTTTATGTTAGCAATAACTTTGCTTTTTGTGTATTCATCCAATACTTCACGCGCAAAAATCATAAATAAGTGGTCGTTGGAAACAACATTGCCTTTATTATCAATCAGGCGTACCCTATCACTATCGCCATCAAGTGCAATGCCAAGATCACATTTATCTTTCTTTTCAATATTAATTAATTGAGCAAGATTTTTTTTCTTCTATAGGATCTGGATCGTGCAATGGAAATACTCCATCTATAGCGTTATTGGTTACGATATGCGTATGACCTGGTAGGATCTTTTCAATATACCTTACAATTCCACTTACTGAGCTGTTTCCACAATCCCAGGCTATTTTCAGCTTTTGTGTAGTATTATTCTTTAATGCACTCTTTAATATGTGAATGTACTCGCTGTATATGTTTATGTTAATTAAGCTTCCAATTTTTGTACTGCTTTTGATTGGACTGCTTATAATTTCCTTTATTTCTTGATCTGAGTAGACTTTTTTACTGCTAAAAAAATTGAAGCCATTGCATTCGCTGGAGTTATGTGAAGCAGTAATAATGATACCAAGGTCTGCCTGCGTAATTTGCGTTGCAGTGTAGAGCATAGGTGAAGAGCACAGTCCTATACGTATAGCGTTTGTTCCAGATAAAGTTAAGCCCCTGATTAATTCTTTTTCTATACTTGGTGAGTCTATTCTGCTGTCGTAGCCCACGCAAACATTAGTTACGGTTTGGCCAAACTTCTTGCGTATCTCATACCCATCGTCGATCTGTAGGTCTTTGCCTACCACACCTCTAATATCGTATTTTCTTATGATAGCATTATCCATGTTGTCTATTAAATAATAAATAACTTTTCAGTATATAGAGAAAATCCACAAATACTCAATTTTATTTACGCTTCTGTTAGTTGATTTTTAAGTTTAAAGTTTTAATATTTAAATATGTTGTTTAGCAAATGGTAAGGTAATGTTAGAGGGAAACGAAGGTTTATTTATAGTTGAGAATCAAAGTTTAGATGTAGATAAACAGAAAAAAAATGATATTCTAAGTGTCATTGAATCTTGTAACA
>NZ_JAAXCS010000019.1:0-16322 GCF_013309895.1 Wolbachia endosymbiont of Atemnus politus
AGCTCTGTTTCTGTGGTTAAGAAAAATCTGAATGCCAGTTAGTTATGTTCGCTCAATTTTTTCCTGTTGAATAAGAACAAGTTGCCTATACAAAAATAGATTGGCAATATCTCAAGTCTGCCAAGCAGCATCAAAAACGACAGAAATAGTTTTACTCCACTGCTGAAGGAGGAATAATTACCCGCAGGACCTATTAAATTACTGAATCCTGGCCCAGAGTTTGTAAGCGTTGCAGAAACTGCACTAATGCTAGTTATAAAATCCGTGTTGCTTAAGTAAGACATCACTATTGAAGATATAGCGAAAGTTAATATGTAAATTGCAAAAAACGTAAAGATAGAGAGAACTTCATCACTTTCTAGGATCTTACCATTAAATTTTACTCTATCATCTGCATCAGGGTTCAATAAAAGGCGAAAGCGATTTTCTATGGATCTTAGAAAAACGATCAGACGAAAGACCTTAATACCACCGCTTGCAGAACCACCACATCCACCAACAAAGGTTAGAAAAAAAGCCAAAACTGAAACAAAGCTCCAATCTACGTAATTGCACATCAAATAACCAGTTGATGTGATAAAAGATGTGATGGTAAATGTGCCATATCTAAGTGATGATGATACCCCTAAATCAACGCTTTTATACAACCAAAAACAAGCAAATAAAGACGAGATAACAACTATTCTAACAAAGTAAAAGACCTGTTCAATCATGGCGAATGTCCAACCGCCCTATAATTTCTAAATAGCTAAGAAAAGGCAGAGAACCCAAAATCATAAAAATAATTGTTATAGCTTCTAGTATGGGATCATTATAGTGCCCTATGGAATCTTTATAGTTAGCAAATCCACCAGTTGATACAGCGAACATTCCATGACATATTGCCTCAAACAATGGCATACCAGCTAGAAAATATGAAAATACACACAACAAAGTTAGGCCATAATATACTGTCGTAATATGAATCACCACACTTCGCGTGTTCGGTAACCTTTTTTTGTAGCATCTGAGCAATCAGAGTAGAGTAAATTATTTAGACCCAAAACCTTAAGCATAGGAAAAACTGCAATCCCTATAGTGATTATATCAAAGCCATCTATACCGTGTAGCATTGCTCTCCATAGCAGTATTCCTGGAGATAGTCTTTCAAAATCACTAAATATAGTTGCTCCTGTTGTTGTAAAGCCAGATATCGTTTCAAATAATGCATCAACATAGCTCAGGTTACCAAGATAGAATGGAATAGCTGCAAATAGGAATAAAGCAATCCAGGTACAACTGGTAATCGAAAAATTGCTGGCATTCCATGCAATCTACTTAATTTATCCAATAGAACAAAATTTGCACCAGATGTGCAGGTAATTTTGAAAGCTAGAAACGTTTTTATTCGTAGCTCAGGTACTCATTGGTAATAGCAGGAATGACCATTGTCAAGCTAAATAACAATACAAACACTCCAACAATAAATAAAATTGAACGTAAAGTCTGCAAACGTTGATGACTTTCCATAGAACTACCTTCTAAAATAAAAGATATTACACTATATCATGAACTTTTGCTGAAACTTTTTTCATATCTTCATTGGAAAGTGGAATCAGACCGAGCCTAGATAGGTATCCATTCTCAGCGCTTATAGAACTTATAACTTCTCCAATGAATTCTTTTAATCCATCAACAGTATTTAAGTGTTCCTTCTTTATATAAAGGTATAAAGGTCTTGCTAATATATATTTTCCCGATGATATATTTTCATAAGTCGGCTCAATTCCTGCGATTGTGCTTCCTTGTATCTTATCTTGGTTTTTCACTAGAAAGCTGAAACTAAATATTCCTAAGGCGTTTTTGTTACTTTTTAACTTTTGTATTATTATATTTTCATTAATCCCAACTTCTATGTATCTCCCTCCCATCATCCCTTATAAATATTGTATTACCGCATGCTTTCTCTCTCTTTCCTCTGGATTGTTATAATTCTCCTTGAAAATTTTCGAGTTCATGCATGTGTATTGATCAAGCATAATAGAATTAATCAAAGTTTCGTATGTAACTGTATTCTGATGTGGACCATAAATTTCAATTTCTGTTTTTGGTAAAGCTTGATCTACGTCAGACCAGTACTTCTTTTTATTTTTTACTAGCTTACCATTTTCTTGGGAATATGCGGAAAAAGTTTCAATTAAACCTTTTTTGTGAAATCAAATCTATAGCTCTGATTCGAATTTGCAATTACAACTCCATCATAGCCAATAATGATCTCTATCACTTCGTTAACTTTATTCCTTTTACACAATTCTCTTTCTGCATCTTTTATAGGACGAGATGAAGTGGCAATGTCTGGCGTGTTCTCCCCTACTCCTGAGCAAAACATTTTGAACCCCGACCCACTTCCTATCGATTCTACAACTGGAGTCTTAAAGGAGAATACACGATTGAAGTCCTCAGCTATAAATGAGATAAAAGGAAAAACAGTTGAAGACCCAACAATTCTGATATATTGCCTTGCATCAGTGTTTGACAGCGGCATGAATACTGTGAATATAAAAATCAAGAAAAAGCCTCTAAACATCATTTTTAGTTAAGAATATAAATCTACAATTCTATAATAAAAGATCAAACTGAAAAGTCCTAATTCCTCTCTTATGATTAAGCATTTTTAGTCATAAATTCATTCCGATAAATTTAAATTACCTTAGCCGTCACTCTTCAATCCAAGCATTCCTGATATAGATAGGTCCTTTTTTAAGGAAAAAAACATAAATCATACCTGATTGAATAACTTAAAAAACTAACATTTTTACTTAGAAAATATTTGGAGGAATTTACAATAGATTGACATTGAAGAGAAGGTATCGGTATCTCTTGTCCAAGTAGACTTGTTTTAACTTCTATAAAAATCAGTTCTCTTTTCTTAGATACGATCAAGTCAACTTCACCGAACTTACAACGATAACGATATTTTATAATATTATACCACTTCAGCTTTAAATATACTAAAACTAATAGCTCACCAAAATAACCTATAAAATAGTATAACTTATTTACCATAAGTAAAGAGAATTATAATAATAACTAACTTCTTGCAACTACCTTATTTCCTTCTTCGTTTTTTTCTTTACTTTTACTATAAACCTTACCTTTTGCTGTAACATTCCTATCAACCAGTTCGATCACTGCCATTGAAGCACAATCACCCTTTCGAGTGTTAAACTTTATTATTCTAGAATACCCACCTTTACGATCTTGATAACGATTAGCTAAAACGTTTAGTAACTTATCAACTGCTAACTTATTATTATGAAGGCGTGAAAGTAAAAGTCTTCTACCATGCAAAGTATTTTTATTCTTAGCAATTGTAACAAACCTCTCCACATATGGACGAAGTTCTTTAGCCTTTGATAAAGTAGTTATAATCTGCTCATGGTGAATTAGTGAGATAGATAGATTCTTTAACATTGATAACCTATGCTCAGCTCGACGAGACAGCTTACGCTTTTTTATTCCATGTTTCATATATTACCTAATCTTCATCAGTATGTTGCTTAGCCAACTCATCTATATCCTTAGGTGGCCAATTTGGAACATCCATACCTAAAGACAAGCCAAAATTATTTAAAACTACCTTAATTTTATTCAAAGACTTTCTGCCAAAATTAGCAGTTCTTGACATTTCACTCTCTGTTCTTTGCACAAGATCACCTATATAAGTACATATACATTCATTCTTCAAACAATCTGATAGACAATTCCATTTCATCTACTTTACGCAATAAGATAGGATCATAACCCAAATCTTTAGAACCACTAAACGTAGAAGTTTGCTGTTTTTTACATCTCCCATCAGAGCTAACAAAAGGCTGAAGTTGCTCCTGTAATATCCTTGCAGCAAAATCAACAGCTTGACTTGGAGAAATTGTACCATCAGTCTAAACTGATAATATCAACTTATCCTTATCAGTAACTTGACCAACACGACTGTTATCCACCTTATATGAAACTCTGTTGACAGGACTATATAAAGCATTAACCGGAATAAACCCAACTAGATCCAGTTCATTCATGAGCTTCAAGAACTTGTTTTCTTTATATTTAGTAACAGGAAGGTAGCATTTCCCGCTAGCCACATATATAGTCATGTTAAGTTCTACATTCTGCCCCAGTGTACATATTAGCAGGTCTTTATTAACAATAGAGCACTGATCATCAGCCTCTATCATCCCAGCTAATATCTGGCAAGGTCCTTTAGCACTCAAATTTAAGCATTTATTGGAAGTGCCATTCAACTTGCACTTCAATATGCCCATATTTAAGACTATATCAGTTACATCTTCTCTTACTCCTTGAATTGAAGTAAACTCATGAGTTATGCCTTCGATTTTTATTCCATAAACAGCGTTACCTATAAGAGAAGATAACATTACACGCCTTAATGCAACACCTAATGTTAAAGCAAAGCCACTCTCCAATGGTTCAAGTACTATATCACCTTTTTCGGTTGAATCATCTGGCACTACTTTAATTGAATTAGGCCTAGTCAACTTATAATTGTCAAAAACAGAAACACTTTCATTATTATACATAAAATAATCTCTCCAAAAAAATATTCTATACTCTTCTTTTTTTTCTTAATCTACATCCATTATGAGGAATTGCGGTTTTATCTGCAATTAAGGTTACTGCTAATCCACAGCCCTGAAGTGCCCTAACTGCAGCTTCAGCCCCAAAACCAGGACCACGTATTATCACAGAAACAACTTTCATACCAAACTTTTATACCGCAACCTTTGCAGCAGATTCCGAATCTCTACCTGCAGCATAAGGTGTAGATTTTCTTGAGCCTGAAAAACCATGCGCACCTACAGAGGTTTGGTATAGAGTGTTACCTTGAACATCAGTTACATTTATAAAAGTATTATTAAAAGTTGCGCGAATATAAACAACCCCAGTAACAAACTTTTTTACACTTTTACCAACTGTTCTAACCTTTTTCATTAAAACTCACAATAACAATAAATTTTATTTCTTTCCAGCAATAGGTAAACGAGATCTACCTTTACGAGTCTTAGCATTGGTATGAGTTCTTTGTCCTCTCACTGGTAAACCTTTTCTGTGTCTCACTCCTCTATAGCATCCCATTTCCACCAAAGACTTTATATTCATAGCCACTTCTTTTCTAAGCTCACCTTCTATAGAATAGTTTCTCCTAATGAAACTGCTGATCTTTTCTATGTCTTTATCTTGCAATTCTGAAACACGTTTGCTCTTATCAATTTCACAAGCATGGCAAATTGCGTTTGCAGCAGCAACACCTATACCATATATATAAGTTAATGCAAAAGGAACACATTTCTTTACTGGAACATTTACACCTGCAATACGTGCCACCGATACTCCGATACTTTATTAATAATAACTCTTAATTTATACCATAAAATAACCTAGAGTCAAACCAAATTGCAAGAAATTTTGCTTTCCATCTCTTGTTTTATCTGAACAACATCAAGATTAGCGTTAACCGTTAATAATTTGCCTTTATAGTATTCACGTAAATCCTTTATTTGGGTGTGATATTCGCTTATTCTTCTATCAATTACAGATAAATTAGAATCATCAATTCTCCTTTCTAGTCTTGTACTTTTACATTTCATACAAACAAGACCACCTTCATTCTTGAAAGAAGATGCACTATATACATTCTTACAATCCAAGCACACAAGGCGATTCTTTAATCTGTCAATTGCAATTTTATCGTCAAGCTGCAACTCAGTGACAATATCAACATCCCTATTATACTTCTCTTGCAAAATTTGAGTTAAGAAACAAGCTTGGTTTAAATTTCTCGGGAAACCATCCAACAAAAAACTATCATCTACTAACGCAAGTTGATCACGCAACAACTCACATATAACTTCATCTTGAATTAAATTACCGGATTCCACGATATCCTTTATTTTTTTACCTAACTCGCTACTGCTAGATATAATATTCCTCAACAAATCCCCTACTGAAATTAACTTTAAGTTATACTTTGCTATCAACAGGTTTGATTGAGTACCTTTACCAGAGCCAGGAGGGCCAAAAATTGCAATAATCATCTTAATTTTCTCGTTTTAGACTCATATTTTCTTATCCAGCTATCATATCTATTTGAAAAGATATAGGATTGTATTTGCATAATAGTATCAGTAACAACGTTAACTATAATCAATAAGCTCGTTCCACCAAAAATAAACGGTATATCATAATAATATCTTATAACTTCGGGCACAGCGCATATGACCACCAAATATGCAGAACCAATAAACGTTAATTTAAAAACGATGTCTTGAAGGTAATCGGAAGTATGTTTTCCAGGTCTTCTACCAGGTATAAAACCACTATTTTTCTTAAGAAAATTGGCATTTTCTTCTGGATTAAATATAAAATTGGTATAGAAAAAGTTGAAAAATACTATAAGCGCTAGGTAAACTACAATATAAATTACTTTATTTACCATAAAGTAATTTAAAATAAAATCAGAAAAAACATGTCCCTTATAAAAATTCGCAATTGAAATAGGCGTTAATAAAATTGCATTGGCAAAAATAGTTGGTATTACACCAGATAAATTAATCTTTAATGGGATATAAGTAAAATCGTCATTATGTAATTTTTTAAACTGCTTTTTAGGATATTGAACAATGATTTTTCTATAAGAAGACTCTACAAAAATAACCAAAAGCAATAGTAAGAAAAACACCGCTAAAATAAAAAGGATAATAAATAATGATATGCTACCGCTTTTATTCAACGTTAATAGGGATGAAAAAGCACTATACAGCTCTGATATTATACCTGCAAAAATGATTAATGAGACGCCATTACCTACGCCACTAGCGCTGATTTGCTCGCCAAGCCATATTAGAAACATCGTTCCACCTAAAAGACTAAAGGCTCCTACTGTACGAAACATAAGACCAGACTAACGCTCCTTCCCTGTTCATCCTTTCTAATCCGATTAAAATAGTAATTGATTGAAACACACAAAATACTATAGTCATATAACGTATATAAGAATTCATCTTTCGACGTCCTAATTCTCCATCATTTTTAACTTCATTAATCCCTTTGATGGCAGAAGATAGTAACTGCATAACTATAGATGCAACTATATATGGCATAACACTCAGTGCTAAGATTGTCATTCTAGCTAATGCACCGCCAGAGAATAAATTAAATACCCCAAAAATACCAGAACCTTCTTTAGGGAATATATCATTAATTATATCGAGATTAATTCCAGGAATAGGCACGTAAGTACCCAAGCGATAACAAATTAAAGCGACTAGCGTAAAAAATATACGCTTCAATAAATCACCTTTATACAATATAATGAAGGATCCAAACTATTAAATGCAGATTTGCTGCCCATTATTTATGATAATATTCCCACACTATCACCAACTGAAGCTACAGACTTTTTTGCAGCTTCTGACACAAATTCAACCTGCATTATACATTTTCACTTAGCTTACCCTTATTAAGAAGCCTGATTTTACTCTTGGCAGACTTTACAAAACCCAGCTTACATAGCACCTCTTTATCTATAACAGAACCTTTTACTACTTTTTTAGCCTCTATTAAACGCTGCTCATCACCAATATTAATTATAGAGAATATATCTTTATGTATAGGGTTAAAACCTCTTTAGGTAAACGAGTATATATAGATTGTTGACCACCCTCAAATCCATTTATAGAAACACCACTTTTAGATTTCTGCCCTTTATGTCCCCTACCAGACGTTTTACCTTTACCACACCCAATACCTCTACCTAGTAACTTAGGCTTTCTTTTTCTTCGATAATTTAGTAAATATAGAGTTTAATTTTATAGCACTATTCATATTTCACCTATTTCCAACTATCTCACTAATCTTTTTGCCTCTCTTGCTCGCAACTTGACGAGGAGATAACATACTACCAAAAGCCCTAAACACTGCACATATAACGTTATGAGGATTATTAGACCTCGTAGACTTAGCTACTACATCTTTTATGCCCAGCACTTCAAAGACTGACCTAATCGCTCCACCAGCAATAATACCTGTACCAGCTCTAGCTGCTCTTAAAAACTATCTCACCAGAGCAAAATTTAGCTTTAATGTCATGATGCAAAGTTCTACCTTCACGCAAATACACTCTAACCATTGATCTTTTTGCAGCATTCACAGCTTTTATCCTTGCTTCAGCAACCTCTGCGTGTTTGCCCATTCCGCACCCTACCCTACCCTTCTCATCTCCAACAACAACCAAAATTGAAAATGAAAATCTTCTACCACCTTTGGTAACTGTCGTCACTCTTCGTACCGAAACTAAAAGCTCTGATAAATCATTATTTTGTAAATTCTTCACAGCCATACTTAAAACCTTCTAAAACTTATAAACCCAGAACTTCTTAAAGCCTCAGCAAATTGAGAAACTAATCCTATGTACTTATATGCTCCACGGTCAAACACCAACCCTTGCTCTAATTTCATACCAGACAGACGTTCAACCATTAAAGAAGAAACCTGTTTTATAGCTTCAGTGTTGACCCTACCTTTACATACATCCTTAACTTTAGCATCCAAAGTAGAAGCAGAAACGAGAGTTACTCCTTTCTCGTCATTGATCAGCTGAGCAAAAAAATGCCTATTAGATCTAAATATGGATATACGTAAACGCTTTTTAGCATCATTATTGAGCTTTTTTCTATTACGCAACTTCCTTTTTTCAAAATTACTTAAAAAATTATACAACCTTCTCATCTTAATTACTTCTTTTTACTCACAACTTTACGCAACATAAATTTGCCTTTCATTATAATACCCTTACCTTTATAAGGGTCATATTTTCTAATTTTACATATATCAGATGCCACCACATAGACTTTCTGTTTGTCTATACTACTAACCACTAAGTGAGTTGGCTTTACACACTTAATTTCAACATCTTTAGGCACTTTATACTTAACATTATGGCTATAACCAAGGTATAAAGTTAAATACTTACCATCACACTCTGCTCTATATCCAACACCGTTAATCTCAAGATCAACAGAAAACCCATTAACCATACCATTAATAATATTATTAATGGTACTCCTATAAGTGCCCCACATAGGCTTTATTTCATCATAATTATCTTTGTTTTGATCAACAGAAAGCAACAATTGATTATCAACAATATGGCATACGATATCGCTGCATAGTCTAAGTTCCTTTTCTGCCTTAGCATTTTTTATTAATACCTTACCATCACCATATTCAACTGAAACACCAACAGGAATATTGATAGGTGCAGCACCTACACGAGACATAAACTTCCCCTATTACTTAAAATACACGACATAAAATTTCTCCACCAACCTTCAACTCATGTGCATTGTAGTCAGTCATCACCCCTTTGGACGTAGATATAATAAAAATACCAAGTCCATTATATGCTTTAGTAATGTCCTTGTATTTAGAGTAACGACGACAACCAGGTTTTGATATTCTAACTATATCACTAATTACAGGTGTCTTCTCATAATACTTCAATTTTACAACAAAAAACGGTACATTACCCACAACTTCTTTTTGGTAATCAAGAATATACCCTTCATCTTTCAAGATCTTCAATATGGAAGAATTCACTTTAGAGAACAGAACCCTTGTTGTCCTATGCATTGCTAATTGACCATTACGTACCCTTGTTAAAAAATCACCAATACTATCAGATAACGCCACAATACACTCCTTATATTATATTTACCAGCTAGACTTAGTAACCCCTGGAATTTTTCCAAAAGCACATAAATCACGTAAAACAATTCTACATAAACCAAATTTTCTATATACTCCTCTTGGCCTACCAGTTAAAATACACCTATTTCTAATTCTGATTTTAGAAGAATCTCTAGGCAACTCTTTAATTAACTTATTCTGAGCTGCAAATCTCTTACTAATAGGTATATCCTTATCCTTTATTATAGATTTCAATTTTTCTCTTTTCTCCTTATATTGATCGCATAACCTTATCCTACGAAGATTTCTTTGTATCATAGATTTTTTTGCCATATACTTCTTCTCTCAATTAATCAAAAAAAGGAAATTTAAAAGCTATTAATAATTCTTTTGCTTCTTTATCACTAATTGCACTTGTTACAACATTAATATCCATACCCCTAATTTTACTTATTTTATCATAATCTACTTCTAAAAATGAGATATGCTCTCTTATACCAAAAGAGAAATTACCACTACCGTCAAATTGCTTTATACTAAACCCTCTAAAGTTGTTTTCCCTTGGCAAAGCAACATATATCAATCTTTCTAAAAACTCATACATTTTATCCCTACGCAAAGTTACTTTACAACCCACTGTAGCACCTTTTCTGATCTTGAAACCAGAAATAGATTTTTTTGCAGAAGTCAACACAGGCTTTTGTCCTGCAATTGAATATAGACAATCAAATGGCTCATTTATTGTCTTGCTATCTGCAGCGGCATCTCCAACACCCATATTAACACACACTTTAACAAGCTTAGGCACTTGCATTATGTTGCTGTAGCTAAACTTATCTTTCAAGGATTTTATTATGCTATCTCTATATAATTCTTTAAACATATCAACCTAGTCTATTACTTCCCCAGAAACTTTTGCAAAACGTACTTTTTTACCATCTACAACTTTAACCCCTACTCTAGTCGGAGCTTTATACTTAGGGTCTAATATTGCAATGTTAGATATATCAATAGCTAACTCTTTATCTAATATACCACCACTATTACCAGCTTTCGACTTAGTATGTTTCTTATGTACATTTACTCCAGAAACAATTGCTTTTTTTTTAGCATCACATGCTATAACTTTAATTACTTTACCAATCTTTCCTCTATCTCTACCAATCAAAACTATAACGTCATCACCACTTCTTATTTTTGCACTCATTATAAAACCTCAACAGCCAATGACATTATCTTCATAAAAGAACCAGAAGGCAACTTCTTTACTGGGCCAAACACCCGAGTACCGAGAGGTTCACCTTGATTATTCACTAAAACCACAGCATTGCTAGAAAAACGAATTACAGAGTTATCAGACTTCCTAATACGATTTTTCACTCTAACAACCACTGCTCTATATACTTTTCCCTTTTCAACCTTTCCTTTCGGGTTGATGGACTTAGTAGAAACAATAATTGTATCACCTATAGATGCAGACTTCTTGCCACCCAACAAGCCAATACAAAGCACTTCACGTGCACCAGAATTATCAGCTACTTCTAACAATGTATTTTTTTGAATCATATAAATACCTTATTCAACTTGAACAACAACCCATTTTTTAACAGAAGAAATAGGCGTATGTTCTTGTATAAAAACTCTATCTCCTTCTTTACAATCATTATTTCTATCATGTGCTGTATACTTTTTGTATTTTTTTATAACTTTTTTATACAGTTTATCCTTATATACCCGCAACACTGAAACCTTCACAGTTTTATCACACTTAGCTTTAGTTACAATACCACAAAAAACTCTCTTAGGCATTCCTTTCCTCTATTCTTCTTTCACTTAATACAGTTAAAATACGAGCTATACTCTTTCTTATCAAGCCAAAACGTGAAATATCACTGCACTGCCCTAATTTTTTTTTTGAAAAACCAAATTAAGAAACTGTTTCCTAAAATTCACAAGAATCTCATATAATTCTTGTGAGGACTTTGACCTAACATCAGCTATATTCATCGCGACTCCATTTAACTATGGTTAGATATAAATTTACATTTTACAGGAAGTTTAGTAATTGCTTTTTCAAGTGCCAATTTTGCTAAATGCATGGGAAAATCACTACTAATCT
The DNA here is from genome assembly GCF_013309895.1 of Wolbachia endosymbiont of Atemnus politus. Classification (NCBI taxonomy): domain Bacteria; kingdom Pseudomonadati; phylum Pseudomonadota; class Alphaproteobacteria; order Rickettsiales; family Anaplasmataceae; genus Wolbachia; species Wolbachia endosymbiont of Atemnus politus. The sequence goes on from NZ_JAAXCS010000019.1 coordinate 11,864, forward strand.
CGAACAACACCCTACCAGGCTTAGCCTTAAACACCCAAAATTCAACACTACCTTTCCCTTTACCCATTCGTACATCCGCCGGCTTCTTACTAACAGGAGTATCAGGAAAAATCCTTATCCACACTTTACCAGAGCGTTTCAATGTTCTAGATATCACACGCCTCACAGTTTCAATATGCTTAGACTGAATCCTACCTACCTCCATAGCTTTTAAGCCATAACCTCCAAAAGATAGTATGCTACCACCTTTTGTATTACCCTTAATCCGCCCTTTAAACACCTTTCTATATTTACTCTTTTTAGGGACAAACATTTCAATACACCTTAATTAACAATATAAACCCAAACTTTAACTCCTATAATACCATATATAGTCTTTGCTTCACAAAAAGCGTAATCTATATTAGCACGTAAAGTGTGTAAAGGCAAACGACCTTCTTTATACCATTCAGTACGAGCTATTTCAGCTCCACCGAGACGTCCAGAGCAACTTACCTTAATACCCCCTCCCCCCATCCTCAAACAACTTTGGATAGCTTTTTTCATCGCTCTTCTGAATGAAACCCGTCTTTCTAACTGTTGTGCTATGCTGTTTGATATTAAAGTTGCATCTATTTCAGGCCTCTTTATTCCTACTACATTCACTTCCACACTATTCTTTACTTTTTCAGCTATTTTTTGTTTTACCTTCTCAATATCCAAACCTTTCTTACCTATTATTATTCCAGGTCTAGAAGAGTGTATCGTTACAGACACCAAATCAACTTTACGCTCTATAATTATTTTGGAAAGACCAGCATGCTTAAAAGATTCATTTATGTAACTGCGAATAGATAAATCCTGATGCAATTTCTCTTTGTAATCTTTATTGGCATACCAAACAGAATCCCAGGTGTTAGTATTTATTTTTAACCTAAATCCTATAGGATTAACCTTTTGTCCCATATTTTACATTTTCCTCACTAATTTTATAATCTTACAAATCATACAATCTCCTCTAACTTTATAGTTATATTGCTATAATACTTACTAACTCTATTAGCTCTACCCATAGCTTTTGGGTATACTCTACGCAAAGTAAAAGACTTACCTACTAAAACTTCTTTTATATATAGAGTGTCGATATCCAACCCATAATTATATTGAGCATTAGCAATTGCAGAATTTAACACTTTTCCTATAAGGACAGCAGCCTTCTTCTCACAAAACCTCAATTGCACAGTAGCAAAAGAAACTTTTTTATTGCGTACTAAATTGGCAACCAAGTTCAACTTACGAGGAGTTGATTTTAAAACTCTAGAACTAGCTTTAATTACTGCATACTTGTTTTTCATACTAACTACCTTCTTGCCACCTTTTTATCACCGCTATGTCCAATAAATTTACGAGTAGGTGAAAATTCACCAAACTTATGACCTATCATATTCTGATCATTAACATTAACAGGAATGTAATCTTTACCATTGTAAACAGCAAATTTTAAACCTAAACAATTAGGAAGAATTATAGAAGCCCTAGAATGAATTTTTATCACTTTATTAATAGAACTTTCCTTTAAAGCCCTGTTCACCAACTTTAGTACAGAAGGATGACAAAAAGGCGGTTTCCACGCAGATCTACTCATGAACTAACCTTTTAACTGTTTTATATACTTATTACTAAATTTATTTCTCTTACGAGTTTTCTTCCCTTTTGTCGCAACACCCCAAGGAGTAACAGGATGACGCCCACCAGAAGTCTTTGCTTCTCCCCCTCCATGAGGATGATCTACAGGATTCATAGCAACTCCACGAACAGTAGGCCTAACTCCTAACCACCTATTTCTTCCTGCCTTACCCAATTTCCTATTTTTACGATCAGGATTAGACACTACACCGATAGTAGCCTTGCAGGAAGACGAAATCAACCTAACTTGACCAGACCTCAACCGTAATAAAACATAATTACCGTCACGACCAATAATTTGTGCGTAACAACCAGCAGCCCGAGCAATTGCAGCACCACTACCAGGCTTCAGCTCAATGCCATGAACAAAAGAGCCAACAGGTATACACTTCAACGGTAAGCAATTACCTGGTAATATATCAGCATCATTTCCAGACATCACAATATCACCAGACTTTATGTTTTGCGGAGCTAGTATATAAGATTTAGTATTATCGCTCTTATAAGATATCAATGCTAAAAACCCACTCCTATTTGGGTCATACTCTATTTTTTCAACTATGCCTTGATCACTTCTATTACGTTTAAAATCTATAATTCTATACTTTTTTTTGTGACCACCACCCTTATGACGAGTTGTAACTCTACCGCGACTATTTCTCCCACCACTGGACTTTTTACCAAATGTAAGAGATTTTTCTGGCTTACCTTTTGATAAACCAATTTTACTTACTAACACAGTTCCACGAGAGGACGAAGTAACAGGATTAAGAAATTTTATGCCCATATTAAACACTCATTATATCTAATTTTTGACCATCCATTAAAGAAAAATAAACCTTCTTTTTTTGTTTTTCATAACCAGCCACACCCCTAAAACGCCTACGCTTAGGTTTGATTCTAACAACATTTATAGAGGAAACTTTAACATTAAATAGAGACTCGATTGTTAATTTTATTTTATACTTATTTACATTTACGAAAACATACAAAGAATATTTATTAAATTTCTCCCTCAAAAAAGAGGCTTTTTCCGTAATTATAGGATATTTTATTATATCATTATATTTAATCATAACAATCTACCTTCAAGATGTTTTAAAGCATCACCCGTCAGCATTATGCACTCATGATTTAATATATCAAAGACATTCAATCCAATAGGCTTAATTAAGTTTACATAATACAGATTCCTAGTAGCACACATCAAATCATCTCCGTAATCACCAACTATCAAAAAGGAAGAAAACTCAAAATTTTTAATATACTTACATATTTCAGACGTTTTTTTCACATCAACATTCAAATTATCAAGAACAACCACTTGATTATTAAAATATTTTAGAGATAAAGCAATTTTTAAACCAAGTTTGCGTACTTTTTTATTAAGAGAATAAGCATGATTCCTAACAACAGGACCAAAAACAACCCCACCACTTCTAAATTGAGGAGACCGCAAACTTCCTTGCCTTGCTCGACCAGTGCGTTTTTGGCTATAAGGCTTAGCCGTTGTACCAGAAACATCACTGATGCCTTTTGTCTTATGGGTACCGGCCCTTCTTTTTGCTAATTGCCATCTAACTATATCATGCAAAATACTCAACTTCCGCTTAACAGAAAATATCAAAGGGTTAAGCTGAGTAACACCTACATTACCACTAGATAAATTAACTAATTTACATTCCATAACTAACTTACCAAACCACTAGCATTACCATCATTTGCGTCTAACAGTAGACCCACCGGAAAAGGAACGTCTTTATGCAAAGGCTTTTTAACTGCATCCCTCACAAAAATGTAAGAATCTCTAAATCCAGGAACATTATTACCTTTCACAGCAATTATACTATTTTCATGATCGATAGATAATACCTTCATATTCTGTACAGTCACTCTGCTATTACCTAAATGACCAGCCATTTTCTTTCCTTTAAACACTCTTCCAGGATCCTGACATTGACCAGTAGAACCTTGCGACCTATGAGCGATAGAAACACCATGAGATGCCCTGAGCCCACTGAAATTATGCCGCTTCATCACACCAGCAAACCCCTTACCTACTGAATAACCTGTAATATCAAGATATTGACCAACCACAAAATGGTTAACGCCTACTTTTTTACCACACTCTATTTCTGAAAGATCACTCAATCTACTTTCATATAATTTGCACCTACTACCTATCCCTCTCTTCTTCAAATATTCCAACTGAGGTTTTGCAGTATTTTTAAAATCCCCAGTACCTAAAATAACTGAATTGTAACCACATTTATCTTGCTCTTTTACATCAATAACATAAGTTTCGTTGAGATACAATAAAGTTACAGCCACACGACCATCATTAGAGTACATAGCAGTATGACCAACATTCTTCATTAATAAACCAATTCTTTTCAGCAAATTTGTCCTCTTCATTTTCTTCTCCTAAACCTTAACCTTCTTGATTTTTGAATCAACTTCTACTCCAGGAAGAGGAGAAGGAAAAGACGAACTCCCAAGCATCTGCATTATAGTAGGGGTAGGATTATATAAAACAATCAAACGCTTAGAAGTTCTCCGTTCAAGTTGCTCACGAGATTTTTTATCAACGTGAGGAGACCTATTAACGTTAAACTTAAGATTCCTCCTTGGCAAAGCAACCGGACCTGACAATCTTGCACCAGAATGCTTTAACTTATCCTTAAACTCACGCACAAACTTTCTAATATATTCCTCTAATCTTGAACAATCAAAAGCTTCTATTTTAATGTGTATCTCTTGCTTCATCTTAGTTACCACACTTACTCCAAAATTT